>JABIPV010000334.1 GCA_018699075.1 Kordiimonadaceae bacterium
ATATTACCGCCAAGGGAATAGCCTATCAAGAACACACCTTCACCGGTAATATGATCTTTAAGCCCTGATAGCGCATCAAAAATATCAATAACATGCCCGCCGTGATAATGCCGTTTACAGGTTTGCCATGACGGTCCCGCACCACGTAAATTAAGCCGCAAAACACACCGTCCACGCTTTAAATGAAATGCAGCAGATGCTTTAACATAACTACTTTCCTCACTGCCGCTTAGCCCATGGATAAGTATAATCAATGGGCTATTTTCTGGCACAATTGGCTCATCCAAAGTCGCCATCAATTGATCACTACTACCGTCACTGGTCGCGAATATTAGCTGCGTAGATTTTCCCAGCAACTTTCCAACGTCCGGCATTAAAAAATTACGCACCGTCTGTAGATCACCGCCCCACCACGGGGCTCTATCACGAAATGTATGCAAAATTATCCCCGATCAAAAAATTTCCTATAATCTTTATTTTTTTTGCTCATCCAACGCTTGTGATTTTTTCTGAACGGCGGCGGCACGGGTTTCTATCATATTGATGGCTATATGTTCTTCACCACGGCTCTTGGCAAGGTCGATTTGTTTTTGACGCTCTGCAGAGCGCGCTTTCTTTTCTTCTGTTGTATCACCAAAGCAGCGCGGGCAACATACGCCCTTAATATATTGATCAGACGTTTTGTCGCCTTCAGTGATCGGCCAGCGGCATCCATAACATTGGTCATACGAGCCTTCTTCTAGGCCATGTTTGATGGAGACACGGTTATCAAAAACAAAACATTCCCCTTCCCACATGCTTTGTTCTATTGGCACCTCTTCTAAATATTTTAAGATACCACCTTCTAGATGATAGACATCGTCATAACCTTGTTCTTTCATATAGGCCGTTGATTTTTCGCAGCGAATACCCCCGGTGCAGAACATGGCAACTTTTGGCTTATTAAGCACATTATGATTGCGCTGCACCCAGTCCGGAAAATCACGAAAATTTGTAGTTTTTGGATCAATCGCCCCTTTAAATGTACCAATTCCCACTTCGTAATCATTGCGCGTATCCACGAGCACAACATCAGGATCACTAATAAGGTCATTCCAGTTTTCTGGCTTTACGTAACTACCGACGATCTTCTGCGGATCAGTGCCCGGCACCCCCATAGTGACGATTTCTTTCTTCAAACGCACTTTCATGCGCAGAAATGGCATTTCCTCTGCCCAGCTTTCTTTGTGATTTAAATCGCAAAATTCCGGCATCGAATGCAAATGTGCAAGCAAATCACGAATACTTTCTTCTGTCCCCGCCACAGTTCCATTAATTCCCTCACTCGCGAGCAATAAAGTTCCTTTAACACCATGATCATCACACACTTTCAGGATCGGTTCCTGCAAAGTTTGATAATCAGATAAAGTTACAAATTTATAAAGGGCCGCAACAAGATAATTTGACATAGGGTTCGTCTCTTATAGTCATAAATAATAATGCCCCCGCTTTTACGCCTTTTAGTTAAGGAGATCAAGGGGGGCAGAAATGGGAAGGTTTGGGAGGTTATGTATAAATATTTTTAACCTAACACTATCAATAAAATTTAAGTGAATTCGACCCTTTGATTGCAAAAATATACATCCAATTACATTGAGCGAATATCCGCAATAAATTTCTCAGATTGCTTTTTCAGGTGTATGGTTTGTTCATCCATTTCTGTTGCTGCACCTATTAATTTTTCTGCACTACTCAGAGTTTCAGTCGCATTATTATTTACTTTTATTATATTCTGAGTTACTTCTGCGGTTCCTTTAGAAGCTTCCTGAATGTTACGGCTAATCTCAACAGTAGCTGATGATTGTTCTTCGGTTGCGGCAGCAATAGCCGTAGAAATTTCATCCAATGAATCTATGATTTTAGCGATATCATTGACCGCATTGACCGATTTACCTGTTTGATTCTGTACTTCAGTAACTGTAGCGTTAATTTCAGCAGTTGCACCCGATGTCTGCGTTGCTAGAGATTTAACTTCTGATGCAACTACAGCAAAACCACGCCCTGCCTCACCAGCCCGCGCCGCTTCAATGGTTGCATTTAGCGCCAGAAGGTTAGTTTGCTCCGCAATGTCACTAATTAAATTCACTACATCACCTATTTCTTCCGATGCGGTTTTTAATTCATTGATGGTGACTGAGGTATCTTTTGCATCACGAGAAGCCGTCTTTGTTCGTTCCGATGAGCTAGCAACCTGCCCTGAAATTTCTTGAACAGACATTGTTAATTCTTCTGTTGCCGCTGCGACGGTTTGCACATTTACTGCCGCCTGTTCCGCTGCGGCCGCGACGGTTGATGACATGTCTTGCGTTTCTGTTGCAAATTTTACTAAATTCTTAGCGTTTTGATTTGTTTGTTCTGATGAAGCTGTTAAGCCAGTTATAATGCCCAAGACATTATTTTCAAAATTATCCGCAAGATTTTGAAGTTCTTTACGTCGTTCTTCTTCTGCTCTTGCATCATTTTCTTTTTGCAGCTCTATACTTTCGCTCTCACGTTTACTTTCAGCTTGACGCTCTTCTTCTTCTCTTCTTGATTGCTTGATACGATTTTCTTCTTGTTCTTTGAGCATCTCTTCGTTTTGAATGCCTGCTGTTTTAAAAAACTCGACGGCATTTGCCATGTTTCCTATTTCGTCTTTGCGCTCTTTCCCGTCAACATTTACTGAATAATCTTTACTAGCCAAACGTCCCATGACGCCTACCATTTTATCGATGGGAACAACAATTGAGCGTACAGTATAGTAAGATGTTACGCCTGCGATCAAGAACCCAACGATTAATAAAATCCATTCTATGGTTTGCAGAGTATCAATGCTAACTACCTGACCGGATGCATCATTTATTAATAAAGCACGTTGATTGGTAACCATTCCACCACTACGTGAACCATCTGTTGCTTTTGGACCGATTAGGATCGTCAATAACCTTCCAGCTCTTGGTGACGCCTCGGTTATAAGAAGATAATTAGCCATATTCCATTGATTGCTTGAACGAATATCAAACATTTTTTCAGGAAGGGGCGCAAAAATTTCACGGGCCGCAACAAGTTTATCAAAATCAGCACGTTGAGTACCTGTCATAAGACTAGTACTGCTTAAAAGATCACCAAAACGTCTTTCATTTGTGGTCCAAAAGCCATTAAAAATATCTACAAATTTATCATCACCCGTCAGAAGCTGTGCACGGATATTGGCAAGGCCTAGTCCCATTGAACCACGAACATCAGCCATCATACCAAGTAACGCTTTACGTTCTGCAGTGGCACTTAAGCCCGCTTCTTCATTAATCATTGATGTAATTGCCGTTGTAATAATCGCCGCTTGTGGGGCAGCCTCATTTAACAATATAACAAGAGCGGGTTGCTCATTGGTGAGTTCGCCATATCTTCTACTTGTTGTTGGGCGATTTTAAATTCATTAAGGACGGTTTAAATTCTGTCCAATTGCGCACATTATCAGGATTGGTCCAGGTTTTAGAAAGATCATCCATCTGCGCCCTGCCATTATCTATACTTTCCCAAACGGCAGACCTTTCACTTTTAAAAGTGTCATTTCCCGTTAGCATCCAACCCCTTAATGATGCGAGGGAGGCATTAATATCATTTACCATTTGCGCACTTGCATTTGCGGTTGGTACTCGTAAAGTCGAAAGCCGAGTGATCCCTTGAGATGATTCACTAACATAAAAAATTGTGATTGCAACGGCAATTAATAATGTTGAAAAAAGAATTCCAAAACCACCATAAAGGCGCTGTTTAATATTTAAAGATGATAATACAGACATAATTAATCCTAGAGTTAAATTTGTTGTTTTTATAACCTTGAAATTAATACCTGATATGGCGACAGTAGAATAAATAGAATGAATTATTAGTTAAAAAATATAGTTAATAAATAATTAATTCTATTAAATATATTTAATATTAAAAACTCAAATACCCGCAATCTTTCCACCCTGATTTTTTTTATCTACACAAATCATTATTATTGCCAATTCCAAGTTTTGATTGCATTTTCCTTGGGAGTCCTCTTAAGATAACTTCATAACAAAAACACAAAATAATGGGGCCGCTTATGTCTTTTCTTCGTGCACTACTTATTGCTACCTTTGCCTTTGTTTCAATCGTTTTAAACTCTACTGCTACTGCCCAAGAACCGCAGGTTAATCCTGAATTATTTCAGGCGATGCAATATCGCTCGATTGGCCCTTACCGTGGGGGTCGTGTGACAACGGTTTCCGGAGTTTGGGATGATGACCGGACTTATTATATGGGTGCGACGGGTGGCGGCGTTTGGAAAACCACTGATGCGGGAATTACGTGGCAAAATGTTTCTGATGGTTTTTATAACACAACGGGCATTGGCGCAATTACAGTTGCCAAGTCAGATGTTAATATCGTCTATGTCGGCACAGGGGAAAGCCCGGTTCGCGGGGTTAAGACATCCCACGGTGACGGTGTTTATAAATCGACAGATGCCGGCAAAACATGGACCCATATGGGGTTAAAAGAAAGCCGCCATATCAGCCGCATTTATGTCCATCCAAAAAATCCTGATCTTGTTTATGTGGCTGCGCAAGGAAACCCATGGGGGCCAAATGATGAGCGAGGCATGTACCGCTCAAAAGATGGTGGCGAAACATGGGAAAAAATCTTATTCGTTAATGAAGATAGTGGTATCGTTGATTTAACCGTCAGCGAAGAAAATCCACGCATCATGATGGCCACATCATGGGAATTTAACCGCAAACCTTGGGTCGTAGTAAGCGGCGGCCCGGGCAGTCGGGTGTATAAAACCACCGACGGCGGCGATACGTGGGTCGAGATCAACGAGGGTCTACCTGAACTTAAAGGTAAAATGGGCATTGCCATGGCAGCCTCCGATCATAATATTGTGTATCTCGCCATTGATGCGCTAGACGGTAAAGGCGGGGTTTATCGTTCAACCGATGGCGGCGAAAGCTTTTCCCAAGTCAGCGATGACGGTCGAACCCATGCCCGCGCATGGTATTACCTGCATATTTATGTAGACCCTAACGACGCCAACGAAGTTTATGTTCTAAACGGCGGGTTGATGAAATCCATTGATGGCGGTAAGACTTATGACACTATCCGCGCCCCTCATGTGGATCATCATGCGCTTTGGTTTAACCCGAATGACAGTACAAACTTTATCAATGGTAATGACGGCGGCGCCAATATTACCTTTAATGGTGGCAAA
>JABIPV010000336.1 GCA_018699075.1 Kordiimonadaceae bacterium
TGGCATGCCAATTGCGGCTATTGCAGCAGAAAATGAATCAATCGCCGCTGAGGCACTTGAAAAAATCAAAGTGACATACGAAGCACAACCATTTGTCCTTGACCCGCTAGAGAGCCTCTACCCTGGTGGTCCAAACGCCCTAGAAAGCGGAAACGTTACTGGTGGTGGTGAAGGCAACAAACCTATTCATGAATTAAAATGGTCTGCTCGTGATTTTGCCGAAGCTGGTGATGAAAAATTCCCAATGGGTGCTGCACCTGTTGAATGGGCAGTCGGTGACGTTGAAGCAGCATTTGCTGACGCAGCACTCATTATCGACGAACCTTTCGTAACGGCAAGTTCAACTCACCAAGCGTTAGAGCCAAGAAGTGTTCTTTCTTACTGGGAAAACGGCAAATGCTTTATTCACGGTTCATCACAAAGTCAATCTTGGATGATGCCTGGTCTTGCCCGCATGATGCAGGTTCCTGTTGATGATATTGTTTATATCGCAGAATATTGCGGTGGCGGTTTTGGCGCTAAAGCCTCTCCTTACCCAATGCAAGGTATGACAGCTTACATGGCAAAGAAAATAAACCGTCCAGTAATGCTACGCGCTACGCGCGCTGAAGAATATCATCTTGGTGGTACGCGCCCTGGTTTCCAAGGCCAAGTTAAAATGGGCTTTGATGCTAAAGGTAAAATGACTGCATGCGATCTTTATGTCGTTCAATCTGGTGGTCCTAACCGCGGTTCTGGTGATTATTCATCTGCGGCTGGTGCGGTTGCGTTAGTCTATACGCCGACAAACATGCGCTTCCGTGGCGCGGCTGTTGTAACCAACAAGCCATGGCATATATCGCAGCGTGGCCCTGGACAAAATCAAATCGCCTGTGTGATAGAACCTCTTCTTGATCGTGCAGCGAAAGAACTTGGTATTGACCGCTTGGCAATTCGGGATCTTAACGCACCTGAAGCGGACGTTGTTTTTTCAAATCGCGAAAGTACAGTAACAAGTATGTATCTTAAAGATGCGTTTGCGATGGGCGCGGATCTCTTTAAATGGGAAGAAAAAATAAAGCTTAGCGGCACACGCAACGGTCATAAAGTTATCGGTGTTGGTGTTGGTACGGCTTATCACTCAGCTGGTTCAAACGGTTTTGACGGTTTGATCTCAATTAGACCAGACGGTAAACTTTATGTTCACTCTGGTGTTGGTAACCTTGGTACTTATTCATATGCTGGTACATCACGTGCTGCTGCTGAAGTTCTCAAATGCTCATGGGAAAACACAGTGGTTCTTAACGGTGACAGCCGTCATGGTCTTCCTTGGACATTGGCTCAATTTGGTAGTAACTCAACATTTACCAATACAAGAACCAATTTTGCTGCGGCAAATAAAGCAAAAGAAATGCTTCAAAATCTTGCCGTGCAAGAACTTGGTGGTGCTGCTGATTATTATGATGTTGCCGACGAAAAAGTTTTCGCGATAGCAGATAATACAAAAGCAATGACCTTTGCAGAAGCTGGCCAGAAAGCAATTGAGCTTGGCGGCGAATGGGACGGTCATGAATTTCCTGAAAATCTTAATGATGTTACCAAATCGGCCATGAAACTGGTTCAAGGTGTTGGTCTGGTTGCTGCTTGTAAAGATGAACTACCTAAAGAAGGTAGCGTTCCTGGAATGGCTACAGGCTATTGCATGATTGAACTTGATACGGAAACAGGCAAGTTTGAAATTCTTGAATATCAATCTGTTGCTGATTGCGGAACT
Source organism: Kordiimonadaceae bacterium (assembly GCA_018699075.1). Classification (GTDB taxonomy): domain Bacteria; phylum Pseudomonadota; class Alphaproteobacteria; order Sphingomonadales; family Emcibacteraceae; genus Pseudemcibacter. The sequence continues at coordinate 1,754 of JABIPV010000336.1, forward strand.
GTTATGCATCCCAAAGGACTTGAACAACAGCTACGCGGCGGTGCCGTAATGGGTATTGGTGAAGCGGTTCTTGACCGTATGATTTATGATCCGCAAAATGGCCTCTGTGCCACCGTTGGTCTATATCAAACCAAACCACCATCCATTCTGGATGTGCCTAGCTTGATGGAAATGAGTGCGGTCAATAAACCAGACCCACAAAACCCATTTGGTGTTAAAGGTGTCGGCGAACCCGCAATGGGGTGCGCAGCAGCTGCGCTACTATCAGCGATTTCCGATGCATCAGGCACATACTTCAATCGAACGCCGATTGATCCTGATATGATTATCAACGCGCTTGCGGGTCAACCGCAATCGTTTAAACCATTACAAGTAAACGTATAAAAGGAAGGCACTATTATGAAAGACATGATGCCAAGTTTTAATCTGGTACAACCTGCCGATCTCGAAAGTGCGATCAGTACGCTTACTGACGCTGGTGAGAACGGATGGGCGATGGCCGGTGGTCAAGATAGTCTTGACTGGTTCAAAGACCGTGTTAAACGGCCAACTACTGTTGTAGACCTTAGTGGCATTGCTTCACTATCTGGTATTACAGAAACAGCTGACGGCGTTGAAATCGGCGCTTTAACGACACTAACAACTGTTGAAAACAATGCCATTATTAAAGAAAAATATGGCTTACTTGCAACAGCAGCCAGTCGCGTCGCCAGTCCACAAATCAGAAACAAAGGAACTCTTGGTGGTAATATCAGCCAAGACACCCGTTGTTGGTATTACCGTAGTGGCCTTGATTGCTACCGCGCAGGTGGTAACACTTGTTACGCCGACACACCGGAAGGTATGAACCGCGAGCATTGCTTGTTCGGTGCTTCACGCTGTGTCGCAGTTACGCCATCTGATACGGCGGTTGCGCTTGTATCACTGGAAGCCAGTATGGTTATTCAAGGCAGCGCAGGTGAGCGCGTTGTCGCAGCCGAAGATTACTTTATCGGGCCTGCGATTGACATTACCAAAATGACTGCACTGCAGGACGGTGAAATTCTAACAACCATTCGCATTCCTGCGAAATGGGCAGGTGCAAAGTTCTATTTTGAAAAAGTTGCTGATCGAAATACTTGGGATTTCGCCCTTGTGAGCATCGCTTCTGCCGTCAAAATGAACGGTAGCACTATCGAAGATATCCGCTTGACATGTGGTGCTGTGGAATGTGTTCCAAAGCGTCTTAATGTTGTAGAAGATATCGTTCGCGGAAGTGAAGCCAACGAAGAAACAGCAGAATTAGGTGCCGGCGCTGCGTCACGCGGCGCATCGCCACTGAACTATAACCATTTTAAAGTACCCTTAATGGAAAACCTCGTTAAGAAAGCGATCAGAGGCTAAAATGGAAGTTCTTCGTTATACAAGAGACATGTACGGTCAAGAAACACTACAGGGCGTATCATGGGATCTCCTTCCCTATTTCGCTGGTGCTGCGGCCATCATAATAGTAGGCCATCTCGCTTACAGTTTCTACGCAAACGGAAAATAGTAATAGTTATAAAATTAGAAAAAGCCTCCCATAATTGGGGGGCTTTTTTGTGTTTATGATTAAAATATTTAAATGATATATTTAACAATAGAATGTTGGATATAATATTTGGACCAATAAAATTCTCAGAAATGTCCAATAAAGTATTATAAAAAAAATCAAGTACAATTTGAACTCTTTTTCTTGACCGAGGTCAAGTTTCTTAACTTTTTTTGAAACTCTTTACTTCTTGTTAATAAGATACAAGTTAAATATTAGTTATGTTGCTTTTGCGATCAGGGAATTGGGTTGCTTGTGCAAATGGGGGAATTGGGGATATTTATACAAATCTGGAGAAGATAAAAGTGCCCAAATATAATGTAACCCCCATTGATGAAGAAAACAAATTTGATGAACATGAAATCATCGTTTCTAAAACAGACATTAAAGGACGATTAGTATACGTAAATGATGTTTTTGCCCGCGTTGCAGAAATGACGACGGCGGAAGTTATTAATCAACCTCATAGCATCATTCGCCATCCCGACATGCCAAGAGTTGTGTTTAAATTACTGTGGGAAGCGATCGAAGCAGGCAAAGAGATATTTGCTTATGTCAAAAACATGTCCAAAACAGGAAAATATTATTGGGTGATTGCCCATGTGACGCCTAGTTATGACGCATCCGGTGAAATAAACGGATATCATTCGAATAGACGTTTACCTGCCCAAAAAAGCATTGATAAGGTTTCCGCTATTTACAAATCATTACTCAGTGAAGAAAAAAAACATGCAAACGCAAAAGATGGATTGGAAGCCAGCCATGAAATGTTTGTTAGTATGTTGAAGGATGAGGGTAAGTCTTATTCAGAATTTGTCTGGTCATTAGGAAATTAGTATGTTTAAAATTTTTTCAAAAAATGAAGTTATTACACCCGAAATTGCAAATCACGAACAGGATTTGATTACATTAAAAAAAGAAAATGATCTGTATAAGAAAGCTTTTTCAGAAATTCAGGATGTTGCGAGCAGAGTAGCGAAAGGTGACCTTACCGCGAGAATAATCAATTGGGACGAATATGAAGAATTGTCGACAGCACTCGCCGCTTTAAATCAATCTTACGATCTCACTGATGCCTTTATCCGTGAAGCCGGAGCTTCACTAGAAGCCGCTCTCGACCGTCAATATCACAGGACTTTTCTTACCCAAGGTATTTTGGGTGACTTCGGCAGAGGAGCAAAAATTATTAACGATGCTTCAGCTGCGATGCAAAGTGCAGAGATTGAGAAAAAGCAACAGACTAATACATTGGCCGATCAATTTGAGCAACAAGTGCTTGAAATTATCTCAAATTTAATTGCAACGTCAGAACAGACTAAATCAAACGCAGATTTAATGATCTCTCATGCGAAAGAAACTCAAGGAATGTCTACAAATGTTGCTGCAGCTTCCGAGCAGGCCTCAGTAAATGTACAAACTGTCGCCGCTGCCGCAGAGGAACTGACGGCATCAGTGGAAGAAATAGCGCGTCAAGTGGTTGTCTCTGCAGAAAAAACTTCAATGGCATCTAACGAAGTAGAGAATGCTTCTAAGACCATGACAGGGTTAAGTGAGGCATCTGCAACAATTGGCCAGGTCGTTCAGCTCATAAATGATATAGCGGGTCAAACAAATTTACTTGCCTTAAACGCTACTATTGAAGCTGCACGGGCTGGAGAAGCAGGCAAGGGATTTGCGGTTGTTGCAACGGAAGTAAAATCATTGGCACAACAAACAGGAAGCGCCACAGAAGAAATCGGTGCTCAGATCAATGAAATACAAACCCAAACCACTTCATCTGTTTCAGCAGTCAATGATATAAACGTAGCGATTTCAACACTGCATGAAATCGCAACAGCGATATCTGCTGCTACGGAAGAGCAAACTGCAGCCACCTTGGAAATCAGTAGAAACATTCAGGAAGCCGCCCAAGGGACCAGTGAGGTATCCCAAAATATTCAATTAGTAAGTGGTAATGCTGATAGTACAATGGCAAAAGCTGAAGAACTTGTTCTGGCTGCCTCTGAAATGCAAAATCAGACCAGTATTCTAAAAGAAAAATCGGAGCAATTTGTCATCAACATAAGAAGTGCTTAATAGGAATAGTTTTGGATTGTTGAAGAACGTAAATGATGAAGGCGCAGGCCTGTTATCAATCCTATTTGGAAACTTAGAACTCTAAACAATAATTACTGCTTACGTGCATCAAATTGGTAATTTTAATAATTTAACAGGATCAAATTGATTTGCGTAAGCATGTATTGCAGGGCTGCCACCAAGATGCATCAGTAAAATGCGACTGCCCTTTTCAAAACGCCCCTGTTGATTAAGCTCAAGAAGACCTCTAATCGCTTTGCCCTCATAAACAGGATCAGCAATTAATGCTTCCTTTTGCGCAAATAAGCGGATGGCATCCATTGTCTCTGCGTCCCGTTCACCGTAATGACTTTTATCAGCAGCAATAATTTCAATATCATCAGCTGTTACTTTCCCTGGAACACCTGTTAAATGAAGTACATCATTTGCCAACTTTAATACTCTTCCACTTTTGATGGTTGTTTCCTCATCATCAGATATGCCAATGACTCGTGTTTGTTCGCCCATGGCTTTAAATCCGGCGACCAATCCTGCTTGTGTGCTGCTGCTTCCTGTACATTGTATGACATAATCAAAATGAATGTCTCGTCCTTTGCACTGCTCAACTATTTCTTGAGCACATCCTAAATAACCTAACGTACCTAGCTCATGTTCAGAGGCTCCGCCATCAATTAAGTAAGGTGTGTGGCCTTGGTTTTTAAGATATTCAACAAATTCTGCCAATGGGCCTTGATCTTCAATTGGGCGAACAGTCTCGTCGATATACAAATCCGCCCCCATCATACTGCTCAGAAAAATATTGCCCACTTTTCTATAATTTGACCCAGCATCTTTTGTCCATCCATAATGGAGTAGAGCACATTTCATATTGTTTTTTGCGGCTGCCGCCGCCGTTTGGCGAGTATGGTTGGATTGGATTGCACCTACTGTTACAAGCATATCAGCGCCTTTTTGCAAAGCATCGCCGACCAAATAATCAAGTTTTCGAGTTTTGTTTCCGCCGCCTTCTAAGCCGGTTAAGTCGTCTCTTTTAATCCATAAATTTTGACCATCAAGCAGCTTTCCAAAGTTTTTCAGAGGATGGATAGCTGTCGGTAATTGAGCCAAGTCAGCAGTAGGCCACTGCGACAATTTTTCCCTAATTAAACGGTTTATATTATTCGCCATTTAAGTTTTCTCCATCTGAGTTATCAATATCAAGAGTACCTATTTAAACACCCTATCATTGCAATCTCATTAGTTATTATTAATCAAAAGGAATTTATTAACATCTTCATCCAATCGAACCAGATATGTAAAAAATTTCTTTTCTAAATAAATATAAATCGAATGGCTGCATTCGGCCAAAAGCGGACGTTTAATATTTATGGCCTTGCTAGAACATTTTGAGTGAATTAATGCCTTTGCTGAAATAGTGTTAGTCTACTTTTCGTTTGCCAAACCACATCCGACTTAGCAAACCGTCACGCAATATGAATTGATGATAAGCCCACCCCAAAACATGGAGCCCTATCAGGATTACGAGCAACGTTGCAATTATCCCATGTGCGGCCATTGGAAGGAATTGCTTAATATCTGCAGGAAAGGGTTGTCCTGAAGCACCGAAAATGATCTCAAACAAATTTGCGCTGATCGCGGTCCCAAGTCCGGTGGCAACCATGGCTAAGACTAATAGGTATAAACACCAATGCGCAGCTCTTGCCCCAAGGTTAATTAGATTGTTACCACTGTCTGCTTTAGTCGGATTTTGCGTGTTAACACGGGTAATTAACCGGACAACCATAAAAAAACCAACAACCAAGCCCCAAATCATGTGGCCCATGGCACCTGATAATTTGTCCGGATCATTGCTGTCCATCTCTGCCAAACCGGGACCACCCAAAAGTAAGGAAATCAAAACCATGATGGCAACAATCCAATGTAGAGCGATAATTAAGGGGTGATACCGTTTCATTCTAATTCCTTTATCAATTTTGCAAATGTGTTTTCTAATTCTCTCCTGAAATGAGAAAAGCTTACATCAATGGACAGGATTGGTCAAAATCTCTAAATCGAACGTCTAATTTGGGTCGTAAGCGGTCCTTCAAAAAAATATTTTTTGGCTCAAAAACTAATTAAACATTATTTATGTCACCTTTTAACATTCTGCCACATGTGGACTGCGAAAATGGATATATACTAACACAACGCCAATATATCCGGCGAGCGTTAACCAACCGGTATTGCCAATAAAATCCCACGATGAATAAATGCCATAGCCATAAATAAGAACCGCTGTAATCGGCAGTGTTTTGGTCGCCCAGACGGGTAGCTTAAAAGGTGCTTTTGCATATGCTTCTGGATTTTGCGCACTCAAATTATAAAGAGCAAATACCGGAAACAAACCAAAGATAGCGCCAACAGCATTGGCAAGAATTGACACATAACTAAGGGATAGTCCCGTGAGAATAGGTGCAATTCCAACCAGGAAAAACAATGTTAGAAAAATATATGGTGTACCAAATTTATTTTTTACTGCCAGCCCTTTAGGTAACCAGCCATCTTCAGCTGCCATATAAAGGCCTCGCGTGCACCACGCGAAAATAGCATTGAGTGACGTTACCAGCGAAACCATAATGCCACCACCAA
>JABIPV010000339.1 GCA_018699075.1 Kordiimonadaceae bacterium
ATAGGTTTTGCAGGTATTGGTCTGCTTTTGGTTTTACTGGCCTTTAGAGTGCCGATTGGTTTTGCTTTGTTTGGTGTCGCCGTAATTGGTTTGAGCCTCGCCAAAGGGCCTGATGTTGCTATAAGTCTGGTGCAAATTGAACCATTTAATTTTGCCGCCCATTGGTCATTTTCTGCTATTCCCATGTTTATTCTTATGGGGTGTATCGCGCAGCACACGCGCCTGGCCAGCGAGCTTTTTCACGCAGCACGGTTATGGCTGATCAATGTGCCAGGTGGTTTGGCGGTCGCGGCTAACTTTTCATGTGCTGGATTTGCCGCCGCTTCGGGTTCAAGCCTCGCTACCGCAGCGACTATGGGACGGATCACCATTCCAGAAATGTTGAACGCGAAATATGAAAAAGGGCTGGCATCTGGCGTGGTTGCAAGTGCGGGCACAGTTGGCAATATGATCCCGCCGTCAATCACTTTTATTATTTACGGTATTTTTGCTGAAGTATCGGTGACCAAATTGTTCATGGCGGGGATTTTACCGGGGCTGCTGACGGTTGGGGTCTATACTTTCATGATCGTTACCCGTTGCTGGTTAAACCCATCACTTGCACCAAAAATTGAACTCGATGTGACATGGGCAATGCGATTTAAATCACTAATGCCCATTTGGCCGATATTCATTCTTATCGCCAGTCTGCTTGCAGGGTTTGCCTTTGGTATTATCACGGCGACTGAAGGCGGTGCCTTCGGTGCGATGGTGATTTTCCTGATTACATTGTTTCAAGGGCGCATGTCGATTGACGTGTTTAAAAAGAGCCTACTTGATACTCTGGTGAGCACAACCAGCCTACTTTGGATTGCCGTAGGTGCCATTATGTTCACCCGCTTCCTTGCGATCACGGGGACGACAGAAGCGATTAGCGATCTAGCAACCATTTGGGTTGGCGGTCAGCTATCAGCCGTTATATTCGCCATGGTAATCTTCCTAATCCTTGGCATGTTCCTTGATCCACTTGGTATATTGTTACTGACGTTACCGATTATGCTACCGATATTTCGCGGACTTGAGATGAATTTAATCTGGATTGGGGTACTTGTGGTCAAATTTATTGAAATTGGGCTTCTCACCCCGCCCGTGGGAATGAATGTTTACGCCATCAAAAATGTAGTTGGTAACACAATTAAGCTTGGCACCATCTTTAAAGGAACAGTATGGTTTCTAGGATGTGAAGTTATCGTCGTGTCTTTGCTGATTTTCGTGCCAATTATATCCTTGTTCATTCCTAACTTGTATGGTTAAGAGATTTTAAAATGACAAATCAAAAAGAACCCCGCGCTCCTCTAGATATGGATGCTGATGAATTTCGTGAAGCTGGCCATCAATTAGTCGATAAAATTGCTGACTTTCTTGCGGGTTTAAACGAGCGCGATATTCATAAACCTAATGCTGCCAATGTTGCACGAGAAGCATTGGGGACAGTTTCTCTGCCAAACACTGGCTCCTCAACCGAGGATGTTATTGGTGAGGTTTCAGACTTACTGCTTGAGCAATCATTATTTAACGGCCATCCTAGGTTTTGGGGTTACGTTAACGGTTCCGCTAGCCCACTTGGTGCGCTTGGCGATTTACTGGCCTCATCGATCAATGCCAATGTTTGCACATGGACAGTCGCGCCGGTCGCTTCCGAAATTGAACGGCAAGCGGTAGGGTGGATTGGTGATTTATTGAACTTTCCAAATGATCCGAAATGTGATTCTGGTGGATTATTGGTTAGTGGTGGTACAATGGCGAATATCACAGGACTTCTTGCCGCTAAGCGCGCACGCTTTGGTGCGGAAATTCGTGAACAGGGCAATGTTTTTAAAGGTGCCGAAAAATCCAAATTTTATGCCACAGTTGAAACACATGCCTGGTTAGAAAAAGCGCTAGATATGATGGGGTTTGGTGAAAGTGCAATTAACCGGGTTGCCACCGATGATAACCTCCGTATGGATATAGATGCTTTGCAGAAATCAATCCAATGCGACCTTGAACAAGGGTTTTTACCTCTGGCTGTTATAGCATCTGCTGGCACCGTTAGTACGGGGGCGATTGACCCACTTGAAGAAATCGCTGAAATTTGCAAACAACATAATATCTGGTTTCATATTGATGGCGCATATGGTGCAGTATCTGCCTGCGTTCCTTCAACATCTGACGAACTCGCGGGGATTGGACTGGCTGACTCGGTAGCAATGGATGCTCACAAATGGCTCTTTGTTCCTTTTGAAGCGGGCTGTGTGTTGCTGCGTAACCGTCTCCATCTCACAGATACGTTCGCGCACGAAACAACTTATTACCCTACAACGGGCGGCCCAAATGCATTGCCGATTGCGTACCGTGATCAAGGCGTACAAACATCAAGAGGGTTTCGTGCTCTTAAGGTATGGATGTGCTTAAAACGTGCTGGCAAAGACGGCTACGCTCAAATGATAGGCAATAACATTCGCCAAGCGAAAAGACTTTATGAGAAAGTTCAGCAACATCCTGAATTGGAAGCGGTAAGTCAGGGGTTAAGCATTACCACTTTTCGTTATCACCCCGCCGAAATTCATGATGAAGAACTTCTCAATAAATTAAATCGCGAAATATTAAGTACGCTTCAAGCTAAGGCCTGGGCCTATCCTTCCCATGCCACAGTTAATGGAAAATATCTGATCAGGGTTTGCATCACTAATTTTCGAACCACAGATCAGGATATTGACGAATTGCCTGATAGAGTACTTTCTATCGCGCGAAATATATCCTAATAAAAAATATTATTTTTCTTTGCAGAATATGCCGGTGAATAGTATAATAGCTTCCATAAATGATTAATCAGGAACCATGATGAACAACAGAATAGATGCGAAAACTAACCCGCTTGTGGCAAAAAATAAGAAATTTTTAGATCGCAAACAAAAATTAATGATTAATAATCAATGGATCGAGCCAAATTCTGGCAAGTTTATTGACGTATTTGATCCGGCAACGGGAAGTGTTGTTAGCCAGATCGCTGCAGGTAATGAAGCTGATGTGGACCAAGCCGTTCTTGCTGCCAATGAGGCCTTTAAAAGTTGGTCAAAAGCAACTCCACTTACCAGACAATCGCTGCTTTTACGGTTGGCGGATTTAATGGAACAAAATGCTGAGCGACTTTCAGAGATTGAAAGTATCGATAATGGTAAATCGCTTATGATTGCCAGAAACGGCGATGTAGGAAGTAGTGTTAATTTCGTGCGATATATGGCGGGGTGGGCGACTAAAATAATGGGTTCTACGCTCGATATTTCAGCACCACACATGCCGGGGGCGGAATTTCATGCATATGTTAAGAAACAACCCGTGGGTGTTGTTGGTGCGATTGTGCCGTGGAACTTTCCACTTTCCATGGCGATCTGGAAAATTGCACCCGCCCTTGCAACGGGGTGTACAGTGATTTTAAAACCGGCTGAACAAACATCGTTATCTGCTCTCATATTGGCTGAACTAATTATCGAAGCTGGCTTTCCTGCTGGTGCTGTCAATGTTGTTACTGGTTTAGGCGCAGAGGCAGGAAATTCGCTCGTCTCGCATCCAGACGTTAACAAAATCACTTTCACTGGTTCCGTTGAAACTGGTAAAATAGTGGGCCGTACTGCCGTTGATCAAATGAAACGCTTTACGTTGGAACTCGGCGGTAAATCGCCGATTATCATCCGCCAGGATGCCAATATTGACGCCGCTATTTTAGGTGCATCAATGGCCATATTCTTTAACCAAGGCCAAACCTGCACAGCGGGATCACGGTTATATGTCCATAAACCTATTTTTGATCAAGTGGTGAGCGGCGTGGCTAAATTTGCAGAAAACATCAATGTTCAACCAGGGTATGATGCCGCGTGTGGTATGGGGCCACTGGTATCCGCTGAGCAACGGGACCGGGTATTTGGCTTTATAAAATCAGGCATTGATGAAGGTGCAAAAGTAATAACGGGCGGGGCACAATTAGAGGGTGAGGGATACTTCATTGCCCCAACAGTGCTTAAAACAAGCCAAAATATGAAAGTG
>JABIPV010000242.1 GCA_018699075.1 Kordiimonadaceae bacterium
CTCGCGGTGTCGCAGCATTTATCACAAACATAAATGGTTTATCACTGCGGTCCGCCAGTTCAACTGTAGCTCCTGCTGCACGTAAATCATGCGGGCTTGGACGCGTCGGGATCACAATAAGATCCGAAACTGCAATAACACTTTGGATCGCGAGGGTTATCGCGGGTGGCGTATCAATGATAGCAAGTTTAAATCCTTGCTCACGTAGCTGATCTAAATCAGAAATAAGACGGGATACATTTGTTTGCGCAAAGGCTGGTGTCGGAGATTCTCTCTCATTCCACCATGAAGTTAAACTGCCCTGAGGGTCCGTATCTACCAAAACTACTGGCCCAGCACCTGCAAGCTCGGCTTGCACAGCTAAATGTCCACTTAAGGTCGTTTTACCCGACCCGCCCTTTTGAGATGTTACCGCTAATACTCGCATATTCTTACCTTACCTTGTGATTATAAATACGTGAGGAGGTACAGAACTTAATAATTATACCTTTCCACATTATTTTCACATGATGCCTTAGATACCTTAATAAATGGTAAAATATGCATATAATAACAACGAACTAAATCATTGTTATTAAACGAATTAATTGATACAAATTTAACTAATGATGAAATTAAACATATTTAATTAAAATCTTGGTTAATGAAATTTACTGATATAAGGCCTCTTACTGCATTTGATAAATAAACTTTATCTGCAGTTATTAAATCTTCTACGAAAAGCTTTTTTTCTTTTGTCTGTATGGTGTTATCTTCAATTATTACGTGCCTCATAACACCTGCTAACAATCCACATTCTTGTGGTGGAGTATATAAAACGCCCTCTTTTTCGATAAATAAATTAGTATAACTTCCTTCGGTCAATTCCAACTGCTCATTCATAAATAAAACATCAAAACAGTCGATTGTTTTGCTAAGTTGCTCATCATAATGCCGCCGGTCTGTGGTCTTGTGATATCTCATAGGATCATATTTATTAATAAATTCCCTTGATAATATGACATTTCGTGGTTTATGCGAATCAACAACTTTAATTGAACTTATTGATATTGAACCACCCTTTGATAGCAAAAGCCTAACTTTATATTTCCCAGTCCCTAAATACTTAGAATGTTCTTCGAGTTGCTTGATAATATCAAGGCGATTAAATTTAAATGAAAAATATGACGCAGAACTTTCAATTCTATCCATATGGAGTTTCATATATCGATAACCATCATCTTTTGTCCAAAGTAAACTCTCTATAAGGGCGAATGAAGGATGTTCTTTAGTTACAAACTGGGCCTTTAATAAACATTCATCATATTCTTGTTCTGCACGAGAATCTGCAACCACTGCACCGCCAATACCCAGCTCTCCCTCTCCTTCATTATTAAGAGTAATGGTTCTAATAGGAACACTGAAGCACATATCACCCGAAGGTGTAAAATAACCTATTGCGCCCGTATAAATTCCCCTTTGTCCTTTTTCAAGTTCATCAATAATTTGTTGAGCACGAATTTTTGGTGCGCCTGTCACTGACCCACAAGGGAAAATTGACGTCATGACGTCAAGCGCGGTATTTTTGATACCCAACTTCGCTTCAATGGTTGATGTCATCGTAAAAAGAGTGCGATATTTTTCCACATCAAATAATTTTGTCACAGAAACCGAGCCAGATTGAGCGATTTTTGATAAATCATTTCTAAGTAAATCAACGATCATCAAATTCTCAGCCCTTTCTTTATCGCTTGAAAGAAGCTCCTCGGATCTAAGCTGATCTTCTTCAATTGTACGTCCTCGACGACACGTACCCTTCATAGGCTTAGCTATAAGCTGATCATTCATTTTTTTAACAAACAGCTCAGGACTTAAAGATAATACTGATAGGTCTTCGCACTCTATATAAGCGGCATATTCAACCGCCTGAGCATTTCTAAGCGCCGCATAAAAAGCCTGCGGCGATCCTGCAAATTTAAACGATGCTTTTTGCGTATAGTTAACCTGATAGATATCACCCGCTTTTAAATATTCCTGGATCTGATTAAAGGCAATTTCATATTCTTCACGGCTAAGGCTTAATTTAATATCACTAAGCTCATATCCAGTTGGGTTTTCAAAACCGCGCCAATAATGATCCGCATCCAGCGAACTAAAAACCTGACGTTCTTTAAATACCCCCATATGTATAAGGGGATAATCAAGCTTTTCTGGAAGCAAGCCCTTAAGCTTGCCTTCTAAACACAAGCCCGCCTCATAACTAAACCATCCCGCAACATGAAATCCACGCGCCAGAGCCGCCTCTATGCGCGCAAACCCCGCCTTTAATTCAACAGGATCATGGACAGATATAATCTCACGCGGTTCCTTATAATAATAAGCCGCCTCATGATGTTGTTCGTTTTGATTATTTTCCAAAAATATTGAAAGCGTTTTATCGCCCGACATCTATTTTTTTCCTGAAATTTACCCTTTATAATAATAAAGGCATAACATCTTTTTAAAAGATGTCATGCCTTTAATGAATAAAATATCAAAGAATAATTATAAGTCTTCCACAAATGCAACCATTTTCGCACGCTCCGCCATGGTCGGTAAGCGGCCGCGCAGGGCGCCTATATTATCAACGACATGATGAGTATGGATGGTGCCGGGGATGATCACTGTCACATCGGGATGACCGAGAGTATATTTAAGGAAAAACTTACCCCAAGTATCAACGCCAAAATCAGCCGCCCATTCAGGGATCTCTTTACCTGCTGTCGCTTGGAACACTCGCCCTCTACCAAAAGGTACATTGATCATTACCGAAACACCGTTATCACGCGCTGCAGGCAAGAGCCTCTCTTCAACTGAACGGTCAAACATATTATATTGACATTGAATAAATTCGATCTTGCCTGCTTCAATGATATCAACGGCCGCATCATTTAGCCTGTTTCTAGAATGGGTAAGGCCTACATAACGTACTTTTCCATCTGCTTTTAAGCCATTGATGGTATCAAGATGAGCTTCAGTGTCACGATGATTATGCACTTGTAGTAAATCAAATTTATCAGTCTTAAGGTCCCTAAAAGACCCTGTATTCTGATCAACGCCTGCTTGTTTACCGGAAATGCTGGTTTTGGTAGCAAGGAAACATTTATCCCGCGCACCAAGTTCATCAAGGGCACGTCCAACCACTTTTTCTGCATCAGAATAAGTTGGCGCCGTATCAATAACTGTGCCGCCTTCTTTAAACAATGTTTCAATAGTATTGCGTCGCATCATGAAATCTTGGCTTAAATCACCAAATGTTTGCGCAGTACCAAGCCCAACAGCAGGTATTTTTTCTCCCGTTGCATGGATTGTTCTATGCAATAAATCACTGGATTGCGCTCGCGCTAAACTGCCAATACCTGTTGAAGCAATGATCCCGGCGCCTGCTGCCGCGCCACTTAGTTTTAAAAATTCTTTACGGGTAATTTGATTTTTCATCATAAATCTCCTTATAAGTCTGCAATAAACTGCACCATTTTAGTACGTTCTGCTGCTGTTGGTAAGCGTCCGCGCAAGGCACCAATATTATCAACCACATGATAATCATGAATGGTGCCAGGTATGATAACCGTCACATCCTCATGTCCTAGAATGAATTTGAGAAAGAACTTACCCCAGCTATCCACACCAAATTCTTTGGCCCATTGGGGAATTTCAAGTCCAGAACCCGCTGTAGGGCCAAATAACCTACCGCGCGCAAACGGGACATTGATCATTACCGCGACACCATGTTCACGTGCTGCAGGAAGTATTGAATTTTCAATAGAACGATCAAGTAGATTATATTGGCATTGAACAAAATCAAGGTTGTATTTTTCGATAGCCTCTACTAGTCCGGCATTCTGGTTTTCCCTAAAGTGAGTTATTCCCACATAACGAACGTTACCAGCCGCTCTCATAGCATTAATGGTTTCAAGATGGGCCTCAGTATCCCTTAAATTATGAACCTGAAGAAGATCAAATTTACCAGTTCTTAAATCCTTTTGCGACTGAGCATTTTGATCAACACCTTGTTGTTTGCCGCTGATGCTGATTTTGGTGGCAAGGAAAGTTTTATCTCGCGCCCCTAGTTCATCAAG
>JABIPV010000302.1 GCA_018699075.1 Kordiimonadaceae bacterium
TGAACCGTCCATTGGCCTTCATCAACGCGATAATGAACGCTTACTTGTGACCCTACGTAACCTGCGTGATATGGGCAATAGTGTTCTTGTGGTCGAACACGACGAAGAAGCCATTATGGCCGCGGATCATGTCATCGATATGGGTCCTGGTGCAGGCGTTCATGGCGGTGAAGTGGTTTCCCAAGGCACACCAAAACAAATAATGAAATGCGCAAAAAGCCTAACGGGAAAATACCTAAGCGGCAAATTATCCATCCCCATTCCTGCGGAGCGACGCAAAGGACATTATGCTGGAAAAAAACGTAAAGAAATTGTCATTAAAGGCGCCAGCGGCAATAACTTACAAAATATAACCGCCAAATTTCCCCTTGGTGTAATGACCTGTATCACGGGCGTATCAGGAAGTGGTAAATCCACACTGACCGTTGACACACTATATAAGGCGGTTGCCCGTAAACTTAACCGTAACCGCGTCATCCCCGGTAAACATGATGAAATCACTGGATTAGAGTTCATTGATAAGATTGTTCAAATTGATCAGTCACCTATTGGTCGCACACCACGGTCAAATCCTGCCACCTATACCGGTGCTTTTACCCCGATCCGCGATTGGTTTGCGCAACTTCCAGAATCAAAATCACGTGGCTACAAACCTGGACGCTTTTCCTTTAACGTGAAAGGCGGGCGCTGTGAAGCATGTCAAGGTGACGGTGTGATAAAAATCGAAATGCACTTCCTGCCTGATGTATATGTCAAATGTGATGTATGTGACGGCAAACGTTATAACCGCGAAACGCTCGAAATTAAATTTAAAGGAAAATCTGTATCCGATATTCTCGATATGACGGTGGAAGACGGGGTTGAATTTTTCGCTGCCATCCCAAGCGTGCGCGATAAAATCAAAATGATGCAAAAAGTTGGTCTTGATTATATTAAAATCGGCCAAGCGGCGACCACATTATCTGGCGGCGAAGCACAACGTGTAAAATTATCCAAAGAACTTTCAAAAAGATCTACGGGTCGAACCCTTTATATTTTGGATGAACCAACCACAGGACTTCATTTTGAAGATATCAAAAAACTACTGGAAGTAATCCAAGCACTGGTCGATATGGGCAACACCGTTATCATCATAGAACACAACTTAGATGTGATAAAAACCGCCGATTGGATCATTGATATTGGCCCTGAAGGTGGAAATGGTGGTGGCTTCATCGTCGCAGAAGGCACACCAGAGCGCGTCGCAACCGCAGAAAACAGCCATACAGGGCATTATTTAAAAAAATTAATATAATTATTACTATCGTTAACCTTTTGTTAACCATACTGGTCTAGATTGATAATATTACAGTAGCCCAAAACACTGTAATACCATAATACTCAACTTACTCCATTTGATAACGTCTGCTTTGCCCAAAGCGGGCGTTATCTTTTTTTGCATCATTTTCTTTTGTGCTTTCCCCTCTCCACCGTCATCCTCGGGCTTGACCCGGGGATCCATTTCTAAATAGATAAACTTTAACATATATAGATGGATTACCATCTTCGCGTGAATGATAATTATAGTTGGAAAACAAATTCGACATATACAAATTTCTGTGTATCAGCAACCTACCAATATCAAGTTCTAATCAATTGTTCTAATTAGAACTTCATTTGTATCATTTTGAAATTTTGGGGAATTTTGACGAATCCATTTTCTTCTCATCTGTTCCAAACTAAATATTTCTCGCAAACTGATCTCTGAAATATCGGAATTTGACTTATAAAGTAAGGAGAGAATTTCGTTCAACTGTATATACATTGCTTGATATAAATCAAAAAAATCGCATTCTGCCTCAAGTTGTGAAATTGGATGCTCTGTAGTGCAAATTAACACTTTAGATTTCTCACGTCTTAGTTCAATTACTTCTGGATATATAGGTATATAGATCTGCCCCACACTCTCTTTTTCACTACTATTTGCACTAGAAGTTAATGCCATAATAAATTGCAAGATGATGTTTAAAACATGTGTATCAGAAACTGAAAAATCAATATTATTAATTATTAGATTAAAATTACCTTCAAATGTATATGTAGAGAGTGCAAATAAATCTAGGGACATCTCTTTATTGAATTCAGAAACATCACCTACATCTTGAATTGTAATTCCCAATTTAATTTCAGTCATCTACATTTCCTGTTTTCAATATTTGGATTACTATCAATTCGAATTCCCCCAAGCATTTAACCTTTTCAGATAATTTAGCGTTATATCCACTGACCTTTATTAAATAAGCTAATATATCCCTGATGTAATCTGAATACCTTAATCGAATTAAAACTTGCTCGCAAGAAACAGTTATAATTACTATTTTCCTTTTGTACTTTCTCTAAAAAATGTTATCAGCATCACAAAATATTATTGGATCATATGATGACGAAAACACCTGTACACATAATTGGCGGCGGCATGGCTGGAAGCGAAGCGACTTGGCAATTATTGCAGCAAGACATTCCCGTAATATTACATGAAATGCGCGGCGTAAAAAACACTAATGCCCATGAAACAGATGGCCTTGCAGAACTGGTATGTTCAAACAGTTTCCGTTCCGATGATCCTGAGAATAATGCCGTTGGTTTGTTGCATGAAGAAATGCGCCGTTTAGATAGCCTTCTTATGGAAGCCGCTGAACATACCAAGGTACCCGCAGGAAGCGCCCTCGCCGTTGACCGCATTGATTTCAGTAAATATGTGCAAGATAAATTAACCGCGCATCCTTTATTCACATTGGAACGCGGCGAAGTCGACACCATACCACCCGAAGAATGGGGCAATGTCATTATTGCTACTGGTCCCCTTACTTCTGATGCGCTTGCGAAGGCGGTTCAAGGGATCACAGGCGAAGACGAGCTGGCATTCTTCGATGCCATTGCACCAATTATTTATAAAGAAAGCATTGATTTTGATAAAGCGTGGTTCCAATCGCGTTATGACAAAGGCGACGGCGCAGACTATATCAACTGCCCCATGAGCAAAGAACAATATTACGCGTTCATCGAAGACATCACCGACGGTGAAAAATCCGATTATAAACAGTGGGAAGAAGGTCTTCCCTTTTTTGAAGGCTGTATGCCAATCGAAGTAATGGCAAGTCGTGGTGCTGAGACATTATCTTTTGGCCCCATGAAACCGGTTGGACTTGATAACCCGCATTCTGATGAACCTTCCTATGCTGTGGTACAATTACGTCAAGACAATAAACTGGGCACTATTTATAACATGGTCGGCTTTCAAACTAAACTTAAGTATAAGTTCCAAAAGGAAATATTTAGAAAAATTCCCGGGCTTGAAAACGCAGAATTCGCCCGGCTTGGCGGACTTCACCGCAATACGTTCATCAATAGTCCAAATTTACTCGATCACCAACTACGTCTTAAATCCGTACCACGTCTACGTTTTGCCGGACAAATTACCGGCGTTGAAGGATATGTGGAAAGTGGTGCTATGGGACTTCTGGCCGGGCGTTTCTTAGCCGCTGAATATTTGGGCCATGATATTACCCCACCCCCAATCGTTACCGCGTTTGGTGCACTTATAAATCACATAACAGGCGGTCATATCGAAGGAGCTGGTCGCGCAAAGAAATTCCAACCCATGAATGTAAATTTCGGCATCATGCCGCCACTTGAAAATAAAAAAATGCTTGTCGATGGTAAAATGAAAAAAATAAAACGCAAAGACAGAAAACCACTTAAAGCAAAACGGGCTTTAGATGCCATTGATAAGTGGTTAGAGGACACCAAACAGAGCGCTGAAAAATAAGCGGCATTGGCGCGGAAAAGTACTGGATTTTTCGTCTAATTTAAACGGATCATAGTCAACTTTTTTGAGGGCATTGAGATAACTTTTACTTAATGCACAATGCAGGAATAAGGATCTTACTTCCTTACTTAAGCATTTCTTCTCATTCGTTATTTGGGCAAGATATTGTTCAGCCGAAGTGCAAAGACCTTTCACCATACTTTTAATGTTTTCATTTTCGTCCATCGCGAAAATATCTTTCTTTTGAACTTTATATTCGTCCAACACATCTTGAGAGAAAGACACTTTATTTAAGGAAATATGGTAACGGATTGAACGAATAGTTCCAATAAGTCCCCATACCATTCCCATATCATATGCGAGTGACAACACATGTTGATCATTTTCACCAATGATTTGTGCCGCCAGTTTCATTAAATTGCCTGATGTGCCGCCAAGATAATTTTCAAAATCATTTAATGTCTTCGGATTTTCATCATAAATATCTGCCGTTCTTGCATTTATAATGTCCATGAATAACTGCTGATCAAGCCCACATTCCCGCACGGCTCTATGCAGTGGTAATATCACTTCATGGTTTCTAGGTTGATCCGCGTAAATACCTTCAATCGCTTCCCGCCACCATTGCAGGCGTATTTCACCAAGCATGGATTCTGAGACAGCTTCACGAATTTTTGCCACTTCATGATTAAAAGCATAAAGGGCAAATAAATGTTCCCGCGCAGACGCAGGGGAGAATAGCGTGATTAAAAAGCGATCATAATCATAACTCTTAACCTGTTTTGCGACATATGTTTCCAATTCAGACATACCCTTTAAATGACTGAAAAACAAAAAAGATTCAAGAGAGTTTTTGACCCATGGTTAAATTACTGTTAAATTACATTCGTTCTAATAAGATATACAGGGACTTAATTCTTAAAACTAAAAGAGAGGGTAGATAAATGGCTAAAATCTTAGAAGATTTAAAACTAACCATTATCGCAGGAGTAGTACTCACAGTGGTTATGATTTTCGTAACCGAAGCAATATATGACAGTCAAATGAGCGCGCCAGAAGCAGCCGCAGCTGATATGATGCAACAAGTAAATTAACGGGAGATAAAATTATGGACGCAGAACTATTTTTAATTCGTTATCTTCACGTTATCAGTGGAGTTATGTGGATTGGTATCCTTTGGTACTTTAACTTTGTACAAATTCCAAGTATGCCAAAAATTCCTGATGAGCAAAAACCTGCCATCGGCAAAGTAATTGCACCGGAAGCTTTATTCTGGTTCCGTTGGGGCGCATTCTTTACAGTTTTCTTCGGCTTGGCTCTTGCCTGGAGAAGCGGATACTTAGTGGAAGCAATGACACTTCAACAACCAAATATCGGTATCGGCATGTGGCTTGGTCTGATTATGGCATTTAACGTATGGTTCATTATCTGGCCCGCACAGAAAATTGCCCTTGGCATCGTCGAAGCAGACGCCGCCTTAAAACCAGCAAATGCAAGAAAAGCAATGTTGTTCTCACGAACAAACACAATGCTTTCCATCCCAATGCTCGCCAGCATGATTTCGGTCCAAAATCCGATCATGTAAATTACAGCAAATAGAATTTAAAAAGGCCGGGTCATATGACCCGGCCTTTTTTATCACCTAATGACCTGACTTCATCAGGGCTTGTAATATCTAGGAATGGATTCCGGCCTCCGCCGGAATGACTGAAATATTAAGAATATCGGCATTCTTCCAATTTATAATTCCATACACCTCCCTGATCCAAACAAGCATCTATAGACGCTGCATTATCAAAAAAGATATCAATTATAAATCCCCCCATCATTAAAAATAAGATTAACAAAATAAATGTAATTTTCTTCATATACTTCCCCAATGCACTTTCGTCATTCCGGCGGAGGCCGGAATCCATTCCTAGATAATAACTAACCACATATGTTGCCATACGCGTTTAATTAAATCTGAAGTTACGCCAATGTAAAGCGTACCATTCTTTTCCGATGCCATGATATATACGGTTGGTGATTTATTCATTTAAGTAAACTGCCATATATTAACTCATAAGCAAATTTTTATTTAGGAATGGATTCCGGCCTCCGCCGGAATGACGAATTTGTTTTATGGTAATTATTGACATATTAATCTTTTGCCCTTAAAAATAAATTTATGAAAACAAATACCTCACTACGAATGCGAATGTTACGAATTATCACCCCGGCTCTTTAGCAGGGCCGGATCTTTATTGCTTTTTGGCAATTTCCAAATTCATACATTTATTTTCGTTTTAAGAGGAGTGCGTAAAATGGTTACGCCAACTGAATTTTCATCTTCATCAACAGTACAGTATTTAATATCAGCCGACGTCCACCCGTGTACGGCTTCACGTGTTTTAGATTTATTTGCCCTACGCGGCATCACACCTGAACACATAAAAGTCAGTCAATATAAGAAAACACCGCTTATCCGTGAAAGCTTATGTATAGATATCCGTGTATCTGGCCTGACTTCCCATGAACAGGACGTTATATTGCAAAAAATATCAGCACAAATCTGTGTGCAAAATGTACGTATAGAGACTATTTTTAAAAGAATTGCGGCATAAGCCTCACGGCCTCCAAGGAACTTTACCGTCTTTTTCCCGGAGGAATTGGGCGTCAACTTCTTTGTACCAATTGAGTAATAGTGACCTTAGTTCTTGAGTTTTTTCGGGCATGTTCTGCGCTATATCCCTGTGCTCACCCGGATCATTGGACAGGTCGTAAAGATGATAACGTCCATCTTCCAATCGTTGAATCAGCTTATATTGCCCCAATCTTACGGCAGATGCCGGCATTCCGCCTTGATTACCATAATGGGGATAATGCCAATATAACGGTTCTTCGGTTCGTTCAACTTCCCCTTTGATTTTTGAAACGAGGCTATTTCCGTCAACGTCACCTGCCTCAATGCCTGCAATTTCCATGATAGTTGGAAAGATATCAAGCCCAGAAACGGCGGCAGGATTGGTATAAGCTTCTTTTCCATTGTTAGGCCAGCGCACAATGAATGGCACCCGAATGCCGCCTTCATACATCCATCCTTTGCCCCCTCTATAAGGCATATTGCTTGTGGGCGATCCTTCGGAAGTTGAAAGACCACCATTGTCGGAGGTGAAAAATACCATCGTATTATCAGCAAGTCCTGACACTTCCAATTGATCAAGTACCCTACCAACATTCAAATCCATATGTTCCACCATCGCCGCGTAGGTTGAATGATTCTGATTTTGACGAGTCATTCGCGCTTCTTCTCGTGGCCAGGCCTGTTCTTCTTCAATAAAAATTCCTTTTAAGCCTGCTTTTTGCTTTAAGGTTTCATATTTTTCAATGGTTTCTTTTGGCGCATTTAAGGGCGTATGAACCGTATAATATGATAGCACCATTAAAAACGGATCATCAGTTTTACTATAACCATCAAGAAGTTCCATTGCTTCCGTGCTTAGGCGTTCCGTTAAATATTCACCGTCCTCATTATCATCCATACGCGGGTTATTAAAGGGAGCGAAATATCCACTACCTTTTTCATCGTTAGTTCCTCTTGGTGAACCGCTCCAATATCCACCTACATTGGTATCAAATCCTTGACGTTCCGGCCAATATTGTTCTTCATGACCTAAGTGCCATTTTCCCAAAAATGCGGACTGATATCCCTGCGGTTTCAAAGCTTCAGCTAGAGTTGTTTCTGAATGTGGTAAATGATGAATATCATTTGCCCACTTAAATCTTTCGGCGCGGCCCTGCCCTTCTTCCAGCCGAAACCAGTCGGTTGCATTTAACCTCGCTGGACTTTTGCCAGTCATAATCGCCAGTCGCGCCGGACTACAAACGGGACTGGCAGAATAATTATCACTAAACCTCACCCCTTCAGTGGCAAATTTTTCTAAATTTGGTGTCTTATAATAAGTGGTCGGATTATTAGGTGAAATATCCATCTGCCCCAAATCATCAACAACTATAACCAGAAAGTTCCATTTCTTGTCTTCGGCGTTCGTCGCCTGTATCACAGAAACCATAGCCACTAACGACCACATCATTATTTTTGATAATTTTAAAAGCATAATATTTTTCCCA
>JABIPV010000341.1 GCA_018699075.1 Kordiimonadaceae bacterium
ATACACGTGACTACCGTCCTGGCCAACATGGTCAAGGTCGTCGTGCAAAAGTATCTGATTATGGTATCCAATTGATGGCCAAACAGAAACTTAAAGGTCACTATGGTGATTTAACAGAAAAACAATTCAAGCGTATCTTTGCTGAAGCCGATCGTCGTCGTGGTGACACGGGTGAGATCTTTGTGGGTCTGCTTGAAAGCCGTCTTGATGCGGTTGTATATCGTTCAAAATTTGTACCAACCATCTTTTCAGCACGTCAGTTCGTAAATCACGGACATGTGACTGTTAATGGTAAAAAAGTAAACATTCCTAGTTATGTTGTAAAAACAGGTGACGTTATTGAGATCCGTGAAAAATCACGTCAGATCCCAATGGTTATTCAAGGCATGGAATCAACCGAGCGCGAAATTCCTGATTATATTACGCTTGAAAATAATGGTACTAAGGCTACTTTCGTACGTATCCCAGCACTAGATGAAATTCCATACGCAGTTGTAATGGAACCAAACCTTGTGGTGGAATTTTACTCTCGTTAAGAGTAGATTTAAAACAGATTTTAAAAGCCGCTTTGAATATTCAAGGCGGCTTTTTTTATTGCGTAAGACTTATATACTGATAAGATAATTTTCAAATATTCAGGAGGTACTATGGAACTTGTTTTTGATACTTTAATCAGTGGGTTTCCTTATTTTATTTCTCATTTCGGACTGACATTATTGATGCTTGGGGCAGGGATTTATATTTATGAGAAAATAACCCCTTACAGGGAACTTGAACTCGTTCGCGAAGGGAATACGGCGGCGGCGATTTCTCTTGCTGCGGCAATTCTTGGCCTTGCGATCCCGCTTGCATCTTGTCTTGAAGGCAGCGTCAGTCTTTGGGATATTTTTATATGGGGATGGGTGATATTGATCATTCAAACCCTTGCTTTCTTTTTTGCCAATCTGGTTATTGATGATTTAAAAGGACGGATTGAGCGCGATGAAATTGGCCCTGCTATCCTTCTGTTTGCAGGGAAAATATCAATTGCGCTGTTAAATGCTGCCGCGATTTCAGATAAAATATAAGGAACTTTAAAATGTTAAAAATATACGGTAATAAAACCTTTAATGCAGTGAAAGCTGTATTAACTGCAGAAGAGCTGGGGCTTGATTATGAATATGTGGTTATTGATTTTGCATCCGGTGAAATGAAGTCTCCTGAATTTATGAAAATTCATCCGCTCGGTAAAATTCCCGCTATGGAACATGACGGACAGGCAATATTTGAAAGCAATAATATGTGTCGTTATCTTGCCAATATATCAGGTAAGAAATTATATTCTGATGACCCGTTGCAAGCGGCAAAAATTGATCAAACCGTTGATCTTATCGCTCATCATGTTGGCAAATGGATTACCACTTATTTTTTTCAAGAAATCGTCAAAAAAGCTTTCGGCCGCGGTGATCCTGATCCTGCTGCCATTGAAGAAGCCGCCGGATTTTTGGATCAGCAGCTGCCTTATTTAGACGGGTTACTGGCAAAGAATGATTTTTTATGCGGTGATGACATAAGCATCGCTGACTGTGTAGCCTTTGCCATGATTATGGCCCATGAATATACGTCATTCACAATTGATGGGCATAATAATATTTGTCGTTGGTATGATCAGATCAAAGCGCGTCCTTCATATGTTGCGATGATAAAACATTTTCCCGGTGGTTATCGATTTGATTGATTTATAAATGAACGGTGCGACTAAATTAGCGATACTCTTACTGATTGTGGTTGTGTTCCTTGGCGAAATATCCAAGGATCCACAGGCTGATAATCCACGTTTTGTTGCCCCAGCAGAAAAAACACTGCCACCCTTACCGGCTATTTCCGCAGAAGGTGTAGGTGAGGTAGGACCACCATCGATACTCGATCCAGTAATTGTAATTGAAGATGAAGTTAAGGGCGACCGTCAGCAATTCACAGGTACAGCCTTTTCGATTGATCCGCGCGGCTTATGGGTTACCGCGCGTCATGTGACCAATGGCTGTTCGCAACTATTGCTACTAAGGCCCCATAAACGGGCACTGAAGGTGGAAAACTTGGTAGAACATGCGAGATCAGATGTGAGTATCATTCAAACCAGTAGCGGTGTTGAAGCATTACCGATTGATTATTCAACACCGCAATATAATCAAGAAGGTTTTCATTATGGTTTCCCGCGTGGGGAGCCCGGCGCGGTTTATTCAAACCTTATCGGCAGGCGCACCATTAAAACTACCGGATCAAGGCGCTCAAAAG
>JABIPV010000342.1 GCA_018699075.1 Kordiimonadaceae bacterium
AATAATTTCTAATTTAGAATTCATTTTTCTTACCTAATGTATAGCAAATATAACTGTACCATAACGGGACATATATTAAAAAAATGACAACTTTTTAATATTTTGTTTCAAAATTAAATAAGAATGAAAGAATATATATAAAAAATACTTGTTTTTTTAAGCATTTTTCGCTTTAGGTAATCGATATTTTTCTGTTAAGCTAATTTCACCGAGAAATTTTTTAAGTCAATCGCTCGAACAAGAATTGATAATTTCAAGAGGTGGAAAACATGAAAATATCCGTACCCAAAGAACGTCGAGAACACGAAAAACGTGTTGCCGCGACGCCAGATACTATTAAAAAATTAATTTCTTTAGGCTTTAGCATCACTGTGGAGAAAGATGCTGGTATACAAAGCCAAATATCCGATAATCAATATATTGATGCCGGTGCAACCATTGCCACTGATGCAAAATCAGTATATGAAAATGCAGAAATAATACTAAAAGTTCAGCGCCCTTTAATGAGTGGTGAAGGTGATATTGATGAATTATCGCTTATCAAAGATGGCGCCATATTAATAGCCATTCTAGATCCAGTTAAAAACCCGGATCACGTAAAAGCATATGCAGATAAAAATATCTCGGCATTTGCCATGGAATTTATGCCGCGCATTACGCGGGCGCAAAGTATGGATGTTCTGTCTTCGCAATCTAATCTTGCGGGTTTTATTTCCGTTATTGATGCGGCCCACGAATACGGCCGCGCCATTCCGATGATGATGACCGCAGCTGGAACCGTCGCTCCTGCCAAAATAATGATTATGGGAGTTGGTGTCGCCGGGTTACAGGCAATTGCCACCGCGAAGAGACTAGGGGCTGTTGTTTCAGCCACTGATGTCAGGTCAGCAGCAAAAGAACAAGTCGAAAGCCTAGGCGGTAAATTCGTAATGGTTGAAACCGACGAAGAAGGAGAAACCGCTGCGGGTTATGCTAAAGAAATGAGTGACGATTTTAAAAAGCGTCAAGCAGAGCTCATAGCTGAAACTATTAAAAAACAAGACATTGCTATCACAACGGCCCTCATTCCCGGACGCCCTGCTCCGATACTTATTACTGATGAAATGGTCGCAAGTATGAAACCGGGATCTGTAATAGTTGATCTTGCGGTAGAAGCTGGAGGGAATTGCACTTTATCAAGGCCCGGTGAAATAGTCGTCACCAATAACGGCGTCATCATTATAGGTCATTTAAATGTACCTAGTCGCGTCGCCACAGATGCAAGCGCATTATATTCTAAAAACCTACTTAATTTCATAACCCCACAAGTGGATAGTGAAACCAATCAGTTGAACATTGATTGGGAAGATGAAGTTATTACAGGAACGCTACTTACAAAGGATAAAGAAATTATCCATGAGCGTCTGAAAGGAGGAAATTAAGATGGAAGATATTCAACAAATCACAGATGCAGTAGGCCAAGGCGCTGCTATGAGCCCGTTCATTTCGCAAATATCACTTTTTGTACTTTCCATTTTCGTCGGTTATTTCGTGGTCTGGAGCGTTACACCAGCACTACATACCCCATTAATGGCTGTAACCAATGCCATTTCATCGGTTATTATCGTTGGTGCACTTATCGCCGCTGGTCCAGAAAGTATGACTATTGCGAAAATATTAGGCATTATCGCCATTGGACTTGCTGCGGTGAATATTTTTGGTGGCTTTGCTGTAACACACCGGATGCTCGCCATGTATAAGAAAAAACCTAAACCCGCCAAAAAGGAGGGTGAATAAATGTCAGATCAAAGTATTCTAGACCTAACCGCCATTGCCTATTTGATATCAGGCGTTTTATTCATCTTAGCTTTACGTGGCTTATCATCCCCTGAAAGTTCCAGAAAGGGTAACTTTTATGGCATGCTCGGTATGGCGATCGCCATCATAACCACGCTCGCCAACCCTGAAATTGTTTCCTATACATGGATATTTGTGGCTATGGCCGTTGGGGGCGGCATTGGTATTGTTATCGCCTCACGCATAGCCATGACTGCCATGCCACAACTTGTTGCTGCCTTCCATTCCCTTGTCGGCCTTGCTGCAGTACTCGTTGCTGCGGCAGCATATCTGGAACCTGCCAGCTTTAATATTGTAGACATGGCCGGAAATATTTTTGCGGCCAGTCGGGTTGAAATGGCTCTTGGTGCAGCAATTGGTGCTATTACATTTTCCGGTTCTGTCATTGCATTTGCCAAACTAAATGGCAACATGTCAGGTGCACCTATCATGCTTCCCATGCGTCATGTAATTAACGCAGCAATGGCGATAGCAATTGTCGGTTTAATTGTGCTTTTTGCCATAAGCGAGGACGCTGCATCAGGTGGTGGCAACATCATGTGGTACATAATCGGCTTTAGCTTCCTAATCGGTTTCCTGATTATCATCCCAATTGGTGGTGCTGATATGCCGGTGGTCGTTAGTATGCTCAATAGTTATTCTGGCTGGGCAGCAGCAGGTATTGGTTTCACCTTACAAAATAATGCACTGATTATCACTGGATCACTGGTAGGATCATCCGGTGCTATATTGAGCTACATTATGTGCGCTGCGATGAATAGATCATTTATAAGTGTAATTCTTGGTGGTTTTGGCGGTGAAGATGCCGTTGCTGGAAGTGGAGAAATCGAAACTCGGCCCGTCAAGCAAGGCGCAGCCGAAGATGCCGCCTTTATCATGAAAAATGCTAGTTCCGTTATCATAGTGCCGGGATATGGTATGGCAGTTGCACAGGCACAACATGCTCTGCGTGAAATGTGTGATCTTTTAAAAGAAGAAGGCGTTTCGGTAAAATACGCCATTCACCCTGTTGCCGGGCGTATGCCTGGTCACATGAATGTATTACTTGCCGAAGCAAATGTATCATACGATGAAGTGTTTGAACTGGAAGATATCAATAGCGAATTCTCAGCAACTGATGTGGCCTTCGTTATTGGTGCCAATGATGTAACTAACCCAGCTGCAAAAACTGATAAAACAAGCCCTATATATGGCATGCCCATATTGGATGTTGAGTTTGCTGGTACGGTGCTATTCATTAAACGTGGGATGGCATCCGGGTATGCGGGTGTTCAAAACGAGCTGTTCTTTAGGGACAATACAATGATGTTATTTTCGGATGCTAAAAAAATGGTCGAAAATATTATTAAAGCCTTATAAGTCGTCGGGCAATTCAAATTGAACACGGCCGCTGGTCTTGTCAAAAATAATCGCAATCACCTGGGCAGCTTCTCGGCTGTCCAGGATTATTTTCCAACTAATATTTTCTTTATAATCTTTTCCAATATTTATAATATTAAAAGCAGCTAATTCTTGCTCAATAATGCTTTGCTGTGAATAATCAGAAGTACCTTCAATCAAAGTTTCAGGAATTCTTTCCGTTGTAAGCAGTTCGTCCATTGCATGGTTTAAACTACCGCCATACGCACGTACCAATCCTCCGGTTCCCAGTTTTATACCGCCAAAATATCGTGTAACAACCGCCGTTATCTCTCCGATACCAGATCCCATCAAAACATTTAACATTGGCTTCCCCGCGGTACCGTTGGGTTCTCCGTCATCAGAAAACCCTAACATATGGCTCCCTCCCGGTTCACCTGCAACGTGGGCCCAACAATGATGGCCAGCATCAGAATATTTCGAGCGCACACCCGCAATATATTCTTTTGCACTTTTAACATCCGGTGTGTGACCGATGTGTACAATAAAGCGGCTCTTTTTAATCACTTCCTGATAAAATATAGAATTTTTGGGAATTTGGTATGATGTGTGCTTTGTTTTATTCATTGAATGTGATTAACACATTCCCCAGTATAATTAAACAGTTCTCGATTTTAATAAGCATGTATTTTATGATCTTCAAAAATCATACGTTCCTTGGGTAAGCGTACAATCACTGTTGTTTTATGACCAAGTTCACTATCGATATGAATATCACCATCATGCAATTCTACGAAGGCCTTTACAAGAGAAAGCCCCAGACCAGTCCCTTCTTCTGTTTTAGAGTAGCTGGTTTCCACTTGATGAAATGGTTTAAGAACATCTTCAACTTTATCTTTATCAATACCTATACCGTCATCAGCAACCTTAATTAGCATGTCATCATTGGATTTTAATACCACAGAAACAAATACTTCACCTCCCTCGAACGAAAACTTCACAGCATTTGAAATCAAATTCGATAGAATTTGTTGCATCATTCTTTCATCCACGCGGATCAGGGGTAAATTATTCGGCACGTCTAATGAAATTGTAATATTCTTTTTAAGAGCTTGGTTATTTAGAACACGAGTAGCTGTTTCACATATTAATCCGATATCAACATCGTCTTCATAAAAGTTCATTTTACCAGCTTCAACTTTTGAAAGATCAAGTATATCGTTAATGATGCTTAATAAATGACGTCCACTATCCTTAATATCCGTAGCATATTCCCTAGACTTCTCAATTGAATAATCACCTAATGAATCACCAGAAAGTAATTCTGAGAAACCAATAATAGCGTTCAAAGGCGTTCTAAGTTCATGAGACATATTTGCCAAAAAATCAGATTTTGCCATATTCGCGACCTCTGCCTGGGCGATTGCGTCTTTTAAATCATCACTTATACGCATTCTTTCTTCAGTATAATCAATAACCTGCTGTAACTGATCGCCTAAAAAACTAAATTCATCGTTTCTTTCCAAATCTACGTGAATATTGGGTTTTCCATCAACTATGTTTTTCATGGACTGCGAAAGTAAGTGCATTCTGTGGAATAAATTTACTTTAAGGGCATAAGTACCCAAGAACCAGACGACAATCATACAGCAAAATGCAACTAGAATTGACGTATATTTTAATTCTTCAGATCGCAACAACAACTCTCTATCGTTAGCGTAAGTAACCATGGTTACATAATGCCCTTTATTTCCATACGGGATATTTTCACTTAAAACGGAAATATATGATCTGTCTTCATTAATATCTTCATTTGGATTTATGTATTTTTCTTGGAACAAAACTTGTTCGTTCATAGCCCTTAATTCATAATCGGCTTCAATCGTATTAGAAATACCAATTAGCGCATTCCAGCCCGTTGAAGTAATCACAAGTTTTTTTGAATAATTTGTACTTATAATTGGGTATATCATCAAATATACAGGTAACCCATCAGCATCAGTTTCAAATATACTATTGGGGAAAGTGTTTAAGTTTCCTGCTTGTTCGCTATGCTTAATTATAAATTCGGAAACATCTTTTGGATGTAACAAGGAATTATCCCATCCAGCAAGAAACAGATTATTTTCGTCGTAAACTTTAAACCCCTGCAATTCAACACCGCTATTTTTAACACCAGGAAATTCATAAGCACTTTCCAAAAAAGCAACCAGCTCATCTGCATCATTATCATTAATCAAAGATATAAACTCTGAATTTTCAGTAACAATACTACCTATCAACATGACATTATTACGAAATTCATTACGAAAAATATTGCTTGCAATAGTTCTTGTTAACGTTTTTTTATGCGTGTGTTCTGCACCAGCAATAAAATCAGAATAATTTCCAATACTATAAACATATACGGACAAAGGACCGATTGTAATAATAAGCATCACTAAAAACAGCATCGTTTTTAACGACATTCTCTTATGGAACTTTATATTTAAACCCACAAAGTAATACCTCTATTATATACCGAACAACTTTTCCCCGTGTGCTGAATAGTAGTGTAAAAGTATTAACAATTAATGACTTAAGCGATATTGGAAATAGTTGCTTAAGTAAATTTAAGTATAAAATAATTAATCATGAAAAAGAGATGTAATAACAATTAGCTAGTAAAACTAATATTTCTGCCCGTTTTTTCATTGGATTGGCCAAGATCATTGCTGTCAGCATAGGCTTTCGTAACAGACGGATTTGGAACAGTGCCAAAATCATTCACGTCAAAAGTCGTTTTTGGCTGAACGGAGAGACCGTTTTCTTCTTTATTTTTTTCGAGTAGTTCCGCACGCGCCTGATTACGGGCAGCTACAGCAATGGCCGCAACTTTACGATCTTGTGCGGATGGCTGTGCTGGGGCTAGCGCAGCAGCAATTACCACATCTAGTTTAGCAAGCGTGGCTTCTGGATCACCTTCAATTGGTGCAATATCAATCGGGACTTCCCCGCCCACAGCATATCTTTTGCCGTCTGGCCCCACATGATAAGAAAATGATGCACTACCGGCATATTGACCACCAACATTTTTATGGGCCTGTTCATGGGCACGGACTTCTTGATCTGTTTTCTTTAAGCTATCAACTTTTGCCTGTTGCTCTTTGGAAAGTTTTGTATCGGCAACGACATTTTTTGCTTCAGGTACAGCAAATGCGTCTTGGACACTACTCGTCTTCGACGCAGGAATCGTTGGTACTTGTTCAGACACTCCTGTAATCATGAGATGATACTACACATAAATAATTAACTTCGCATTAACTAATACTTAAAATTTATATAATTCTACTACCAGTCATGATTATCTTGATTATCGGAATTTGACGGGCGCCTACGATCATCACTATTACGGTCACGATATGACCTCTTCGGAGGATTATTAAATCTTTCTAATATCGCCTTACGACCATCTAGCTCCATACCACCAATAATTTTAATCATCACTTCTTGTGAAGGGCCAACCATAGCATGATAAATATCATGATAATCATTCATAGCATTACGTAACTTGTCACTGTCAAGTTGGTCTTCGGCAATAATTTTCATAATGGTAGATCTTTGTGACATAATATTTCGATAAATGGGGATAAGCTCAGAACGCTTACTACGCATCGTCACATAAAAGTCATGTTTTCCTTTTCTAGGAAACGGTTCTACAAGTTTTGAAATTGAATTATCAAAAGCAAGTCTGGTCATCCTGATCTCTTTGGCTTTATGTTGCGAATAAAGAAAACCTATAACAAAGAAATTTATTCCAAGTGACAGTAACATCACAATACTAATCCAATTTAATTTCAAGGACATATTCTTCATAGTTTAGGTTCCTCAACAAAAATAAACTCTTCCACATCAAGTAAAGTATTGGCCTCAGCATCAATAACAAAACCCGCATCCGCGACAACAAACGTTCCCGCATCAATTTCTGCAATTTCATCTTCGGCAAGTGCCGAACTTCCTGCGCTACCCATATAAAGGCCCAAGACACATGCGGCTGTAAGTCCCGATAATCTAGGCACTAGAAATAAGAACCAATCGCTTATTTTCCAAGAAATTTTTGAATGTTGATCAATATTACGTGGAATTGCCATAATATTATCCAAAAGTGTCTTATTGGCTTCTGGACTATGGGATTTTCCATAGGCATCCAAATATTCATTTAATTTAATGTCATTCATCTTATGGTCTCCTCGGTATTATCCGATTTCTTTTAAGAGATTTGCTTTTTCATCTCTTAAAATATCTGCTAGATTTCGCCGTCCTCTTACTAGGTAAGATTCAAGCGCATTTAAACTTACTTCCATTACTTCAGCCGCCTCGCGGTTTGATAACCCTTGAAAATAACACAACATAATTGCTGTACTCTGCCGATGTGGCAATTCTTCAAGGGCCATTTTAACTTGTTCTGATCGTTGGCCTACTTCGATCACATTATCTGCACTCATTTCATCTGATGCTATTTTATCCAAAACTTCCACTTTTTCCTGTGGCTTACGTTTTCGACCGACGTCATAACACAGATTGGTAACAACCCTGTAAAACCATGTAGTAAACTTGGTTTTACGCGCTGGGTCCCAGCGGCTTGCATGTTTCCATACCCTTATAAACGCCTCTTGCATCACTTCTTCGGCTTCTGCGGCATTACCTAATAATTTCGTCGCATAGCCCAAGTTTATATTCAGGTGTCGGTTAACCAACAAGCTATACGCCGTTTGATCACCATCACCGATACGCAACATTAAACT
>JABIPV010000343.1 GCA_018699075.1 Kordiimonadaceae bacterium
ATATTTTTCGCGGGCCTTGCCAACCAGTATTGCAAAATATGTATATTCAAGTAAAGCTATTGCGATGACAATTGTAACTAATTCCATAATGATTTCTTTCCCTTATTTATATTTTCAGCAACCCTATGTCATGAGTGATATTCTGTCAAATGATCTGATAACACTTCCTTTTTTAAGTTAGCATCATTACAGTGAAAACCTTAAAGGAACTTAAATGAAAAAAGCAAATATCCATGAATTCTTTCGCCGCTTAGAAGAACGTGACCCAGAGCCAAAAGGGGAACTTGATTATACTAATCCCTACACGTTGGTCGTCGCTGTTGCGCTATCCGCGCAAGCAACGGACATTGGCGTAAATAAAGCCACCAAAGAACTTTTTAAAGTTATTTCCACGCCTGAACAAATGCTCGACCTAGGTGAAGAAAAGCTTAAAGAATATATCAAAACCATTGGCCTTTTTAATACCAAGGCCAAAAATGTTATCAAAGCCGCCCAAGTGCTAGTTGATGAATTTAATGGTGTGGTTCCAGAGAACCGCGAAGACCTTGAAAAACTTCCCGGTGTAGGACGTAAAACGGCAAATGTGGTTCTGAACATAGCGTTTGGTCATCCGACTATTGCCGTAGATACACATTTATTTCGCGTATCAAACCGAACAAAAATGGCCCCAGGTAAAACGCCCCTTGCCGTAGAATTAAAACTGATTAAAAAAATCCCCAAAGAATTTATGCGTCACGCCCATCATTGGCTTATTCTTCACGGTCGGTATATTTGTAAAGCACGCACACCAAGCTGCCCCAGCTGCCCGGTTGAGGATTTATGCACATTTAAAGATAAAACTATACTCGACGATTAATCTTGCAAAAAAGTAGAGATACAAAAGTCTGCCCTTTGACCGTTTAGGTTTTCCAGATTTTTTTCTTCGTTGGTTTCCACATATTCAACTCGCAGATCGCTATTATCATCTTCATAAAAATAAACATGCGCGTTACAAAACTGGTTATCATAAAGCCAAACTTCAGCTTCTTTTTCAACCCGTTTTAAAGAAGGCTCTCCCATTATATTTTTTACAGTAGTGCGTTCCAAACTCATAATATTGCTCATTAAAAACCTTGGCTCAGCAGGCTTAGGCGCTTCGACTTCGACAACAACTTCTTCCGGAGCAGGGGGCGGTGTTTCCACAAGTTCCTTGGTTGGCCCACATGACGTTAGAATTAATAACCCGGTTAAAAATAGTGTAATCTTCATAATTTAAAGTGACCTGCTAATGTGAAATAGATGACAAATCATTGCCGCACCGAGTATGGGAACAGTTAATTGAACGATAGGGACCATAAACAATATAGTCATGATTAAACCCGCACTTAAAATAACCCCGCGGATTGATTTGCGGTGTGTTCCCGCTTCCTTAATACCCAAATGCCTAACCGCAACCATTTCATAATAACCCCAGCCCAACAAATAGCCATTTAAAATATAAAAAAGAGCCAGCGGCACATAAGGTATCCAAAACAGGAGTACATATAGCGGTAGCATCAAAATATTCAACACAATGATAAAAAACATAATCCTTAAGGCTAAATAGGCTAGATGCTGTACGCCGAGGCGTTTACCTGCTTTATTATCCGGATAAAATTTATCCTCAACACAATCGATAATATCATCGAGAAAAATTGCCAGGAAAATAGTCGATATAGGTGCAAAAAACAGAAAAATGAAAAAAACAAAGGCTGTATTAAACACAAACCCCATCATATTATTTACAAATTCCTCCCACCACTGCCAACTTGAAGAATAAAGCGGGATTTCTTTCATTATTTCATTGGCAAACAGATAGGCCATCAATATGGCACCCGCTGTGGTCAGCATACCAAACAAAAACACTTTGAGAAAAGCGCGTTCAAATATCTGCTGTCCTGTACGTTCCATGGCCGTGAGTAAATTTTTCACTTTTTTCAATCCTAACTAATTTCCCAAATTCCCACTTTCAGAAATATGGGTATTTTCACTATAAAAGGCAATAGGTAATCTTAGGTTTACTTATTTGCTTTAATTTATTATCAGTACGTATATAGATTTAAATTTAGGAAGAATTATGACAAACACTTTTGATGTGCTCGGTATTGGAAATGCGATCGTTGATATTTTAACAAATGTAAACGATGACTTTCTATCGTCTTGTGACATCCCAAAAGGAAGCATGCAGCTCGTTAATGAAAGCGAGAGCAATGGTTTATACAAAAAACTGGGCCAATGCATTGAATGTTCGGGAGGATCAGCTGCAAACACCATCGCAAGCCTGGCATCCATGGGAAGTAAAACGGCCTTCATCGGTAAAGTGAAAAGAGATCAACTCGGGGCCGTGTTTAAACATGATATTAAATCACTTGGTACATCATTTACATCCGTAGCTGCCACCGACGGTCCGGCTACAGCCCATTGCCTTGTCCTTGTGACACCTGACGCGGAACGCACCATGTGTACCTACCTTGGAGCGTGCGTAAACTTAACCACAGATGATATTGATGAAGATGTGGTCAGCAATTCAAATATTATCTATTTAGAGGGATATCTTTGGGATCCTGAACCTGCAAAAGCGGCCTTTAGAAAAGCCATTGATATCGCCCATAAAGCGGGCAATAAAGTAGCCTTTAGCCTATCAGATAGTTTCTGTGTCGATCGTCATAGAGCAGAATTTCTTGAACTGGCTAAAAATGATATCGATATTTTATTCGCCAACGAAGATGAAGTTAAAATGCTCTATAGCACAGATGATTTAGATCAGGCCGTAAAACAAGTACAACAAGATTGTGACATCGCCGCCATTACGTGTAGTGCCAAAGGCTGTATTGTCATAAGCAAAGATGAAATAGTCAATGTTGCGGGTAATCAAGTAGCGCTCTTAAAGGACACAACAGGCGCAGGCGATGCATTCGCCGCCGGTTTCCTTCATGCACTTTCAAATGGTAAATCATTGGCAGAATGCGGCGCACTCGGTAATTTAATTGCTAGTGAAGTGATCACCCATATTGGCGCAAGACCAGACATGGATTTAAAAGAATTCGTAGCAAAAAACACTTAATGAACGGGCTAATAAAGAAATAAATATAGACTGTCCGTTTTCGACCCAAAGCAGACGTTCGCAATTAGATTACTAAACCTATTCACGGTAGCTGCGGTAATGCGGTAGTAAGGCTCTGTGTAATGGTAATCTCATTCGTTTTATAAATGTTTGACCTATTTAGGTGCAGCGCGAAAATAGATAAAGTTACTATAAATTCTCGTCGTTGCTATTGATTTAGTGATGGTTTAATATTCTAGAGATTAAAATGGGGGATTCCATGAATTTGCTAATAAAAACAATTATTGTTTTGTTTCTAATGTCAATGTTGTCAACTTCATTGGCGCAAACCGATAACAGTGAATCGGATGATCTGGAGAAGGTGTTTGAGTATCGGACTATGTTCGATCAGACGGTGAACGAATTCTCATTAATATTCGAGGAATTAGGAAATGTCGAACTTCTCATTGAACGATATGTACAAGGAGAAATTAACCGTGACACACTAATGGAAAGTGTAGTTCCAAAGCTGGTTGTCGCGCGCGAGCATTATGATGCATTTGACGTTTCTTTAATTAAAAATAGAAAACCCAAAATCAACAATAAAAATTTAAAAGGTATTGTTGAGCAACTTGACGATTTAGTTTCTAAGTTAGAACCATACCTTCAAGAGCAATATGAGTTAACGTTAAAATTACACCAGACAGCTATCGACGAAGATTTCGAAGAATACATCAAACTATCAATTTTGTCGTATAAACTGCAAGCCAATCTACTTGATATGATTTCTGTGCAACTCAAAGCTCAATTGCTATTCGTCGAAAAAAGACTTCCCGTTCATGGGCTCATTTCAGCACAGTCAAATTCATTGAAATCCCAAAGTATCCTTTTTGAAATATTTGTCCTTTCCACACAAGGAGAATTCGAAGCATTAGAAGAGATGATATTTCTAGCCGATTTCGAAATCAAAACGAGTAACGAGATCATCTCAATTACAAAACAATCAAATATTGTTTTTTTTGACGGAATGATTGCGTCTCTTAGGCAAACTGCAGCGCTTAATGGCAGAAATTTTTCCAATATAATTACGCTAACAAAAGAAGTGCAATCAATTATCAGTGAGTCATTAGATACCGAAGCACAAATTAACGTAAAAATGACCGACCTTATGTCGGCGCTTTCCGGGAAAACCCAATTAACCGATCAAGAATATACGAGTTTTATGGAGAGCTTTGAAACCACATTCGACCAACTAGTAGACAAAAGAACAACTCTAGAATTAAAACGATTAGAACTCGGTCAGCTGATGAGCCGAGAACTAAAACGCGTCGGCCTTGCTTAATAATAAATGATTTATTAAGGTAGTTCTTAAACGCTAACTGTAGCATTTAAATGCAGTCAACAAGCGTTGCCCTAGCCAACATCTAGACAGTTGGTTAATAGATGTAAAATAGAGTGTCTGCTTTGGGTCATTAGAAGACACTCAGGGAAGGTTGTAACTACTGAAATTATTGATGCTAAACGCCTGCTTTGGGTCGTAAGCAGACTCTCAAATTTTAGTGACTTATTTATGAGCCAGCATTGGCCCCAATGGTCGCCCACTTAATATATGAAAATGGAGGTGGGAGACTTCTTGGTGGGCGTTATCGCCCGTATTGGCAATAAGTCTATATCCGCCTTCTTCAAGGCCTAACTCGCGTGCTGTTTCACCAACGGCGCGGAAAAAGCCCGTTACCAGTTCTTCTGAGGCGTTTACTGAAAAATCCGCCATACTGATAAATTCGCCCTTAGGGATT
This sequence comes from Kordiimonadaceae bacterium, assembly GCA_018699075.1. Lineage (GTDB taxonomy): Bacteria > Pseudomonadota > Alphaproteobacteria > Sphingomonadales > Emcibacteraceae > Pseudemcibacter. The sequence continues at coordinate 4,858 of JABIPV010000343.1, forward strand.
ACCAGTGTGTGTACTGGGGCTTGAGGATTAATGTCATTAAATACTAAAGCACAATCAGGCCTAAACTAATAAATTATAGCACACGATCCAGTTTACTGATGATTTCATCTGCCGGTTCTATACCAACAGATAGCCGGATGGTTGATGGACTATAGCCTTCCAGAAAACAGGCCTCAACATGCAGGAAAGTGGTTGTTACCTCACCTAATGATCCAATGTGTGGAACATGAGCAGAAAGATCATCCACAAAGCGACTGCAATCCTTTTCTTTTTTTGCAAGATCAAATGTGATCATTGCGCCAAAACCCCGTCCACCAAATAATTTTTGTGCCAAATCATGATCACAATGAGTAGGTAGACCCGGATAACGAACTTTTGCGACGCCTGAATGTTTATCAAGATACGCAGCAATTTTCATGGCCGTTTGGTTTTGCTTTACAACTCGTAGAGAAAAAGTCTGCAACTGATCTTCTAAACGCCCTGCATCGTCGGGGCTAATGACAGAACCAATCACATTGCGGTGGCTAATTAATCGGGCATACAGATCCGGATCATTGACCGCAATAACCCCAGCCAGAATGTTATTGTGTCCGCTTAAATATTTAGTAGCACTATGTACAACGATATCCGCTCCGGCCTCGAGGGGACGAAATAAATAAGGCGTTGCAAAGGTATTATCGACAATAACCCTCGCCCCATATTTGTGAGCCACTTTTATCACTTTAGGTACATCAATAATATCCAGCATCGGGTTCGAAACCGGCTCAATAAAAACCAAAGCAGGTGGCGTTTCTTCTATTGCCTCAATCAGGCTTGAGGTTGTTGAATTTTTTGCCTTAGGCGCAACAAGCTTAAATTATGAGCTAC
>JABIPV010000344.1 GCA_018699075.1 Kordiimonadaceae bacterium
GTGTCGAATTTGTGCTCTCAACTAATTTTTCTACGAACGCCATTCCGCGCACGCCTTCATCAATGCCGATATGCGCCTCACCTGCCTCACCATTATTCACCGCGCGAATTTCATTGGCAAATTCAGTATATAAATTCGCAAATGCCTCAAGATATCCTTCTGGATGCCCTGATGGCAATCTACATGCACTTGCCGCTTCAGGTAATAAATATGACTTATCGCCACCATTGGTCAGACGCTGTTCAATGCCGCCGTATGGTTTATGGATTAAATTAAAGGGCTCCATTTGATGCCATTCAAGTCCACCATCTTCACCGTATATTTTAATTTTTAGTGAATTCTCTTCACCAGCACATATTTGACTTGCAGTTAATGTTCCTTTGGCACCATTAGCCATTTTAAATAGTATAGATCCATCATCATCGAGCAATCGACCTTCAACAAAAATACTTAAATCAGCACAAATATGCGTCATCACATCCCCGGATATATATTCAGCAAGATTATGTGCGTGAGTACCAATATCGCCCATTGCACCGCAAATACCAGATCGCGCAGGGTCCGTACGCCATCCTGCTTGCTTATTATCACCGCCTTCTTCAAATTTTGAAAGCCATCCTTGCGGATATTCAACCAGAATTTTACGAATTTCTCCAAGCTCTCCAGCTTTAACCATCGCTCGAGCTTGGCGTACCATAGGGTATCCTAAATACGTATGCGTTAAGCCATATAAAAGCCCCGTTTGCTTAACCAGTTCTTGCAGTTTAAGCGCTTCATCAAGGTTTAATGTGGCAGGCTTATCAGACATCACATGAAAACCAGCATTAAGTGCAGCCTCCGCAGGGGGGAAATGCAAATGATTGGGTGTCACTATTGCAACAAAGTCCATACGCTCGCCTTCGGGAAGCGCGGCTTCTTTTTCCATCATTTGCTCATAATTTTCATAAACACGTGCGGGATCAAGAAAAAGCTCCTCACCCGTTTGTTTTGATTTTTCATAAGAACTACTAAAAGCACCACATACAAGTTCAATTTGGTTATCCAGCCGTGCTGCCATTCTGTGAACTTCACCGATGAATGACCCCGGGCCTCCGCCAACCATGCCCATTTTAATTCTACGTTTCGCATTATTTGTCATGAGTATTTCCCGCTTTTATTGCTTATATTTTATAAAAATGTAAACAATTACATTTTAATTGGCAAGTGATATTTACTACTATAGAATACCTGAAATAGGACTTATTTTAAGAATAATGAAATGCATCAAGTATTGATCAATTGGACAAAATATGACGACAATTCGTGAAGTGTCTAAAATTGCAGGGGTTTCTGTCGCTACAGTATCGCGTACGCTTAGCATGCCCGACAAAGTTTCCTTAAAAACCCAAAAAAAAGTACAGAGTGCCATTGCACAAACCAACTATAAACCAAACATCTTAGCACGCAATTTTCGTACTCGTAAAGCGTCAACAATTGTGGTTCTTGTGCCAGATATCGCGAATCCATTTTTCTCTCGCGTAATAAGAGGGATTGAACAAACTGCGCAAAAACTGGGATATGCCATTCTTCTTGGCGATACGCAGGGTTTACGCGAACGGGAATATACCTATGCCAATATGGTCAAAACGTCTCAAGCCGATGGAATAATACAGTTAGATTGTCATATGCCCTTTGCCGATGAACAAGACGCAAAAAAATTTCCCATTATCAATGTCTGTGACTGCATGAAAAACTCAGATATACCGACAATTCAATTGGATAACGTTGCCGCGGCCAAGGAAATTACAGAACATCTCATTCAGCTTGGCCATCAAAAAATTGGTCTCATTCACGGACCTAAAGACAGCGTCATCACAAAAGATCGCATTAAGGGCTACAGTCAAGCCATAAAGAAAGCAAACCTCAGTTTCGATCAATCCATTATTGTAGAAGGTGATTATTCAGTAAATTCAGGGGCGCAAGCAGCCTATAATTTATTAAAAGCATCTGCGCTACCCACCGCAATTTTTTGTTTTAATGATGAAATGGCCATTGGTGCTATTCACCAAATTAAAGAAATGGGTTTTAAAATACCTGAGGACATATCCGTAGCAGGGTTCGACGACAATAGTTTCGCCGAATATTCTGATCCGCCACTAACGACAGTATCCCAACCTGCCGAAGATTTTGGCTCGAGGGCAATGTCCATGATATATGATGTAATAAACGATAACGAAATTGGGACCACAAATATATTTCTACCGTATAAACTCATAAACCGCAAAAGCACCGCCGCCATAAAAAAGGATTAACATAATGATTAACAATAGCTTCATAAAAATTGCTGTAACAGCAGGCATTTTCCTCTCCTCAAATATTGTTCATGCAGAAGAAAAAGAATGGGTATCCATGTTTAATGGGGAAAACCTTGATGGTTGGGTTATGAAATTTAGCGGCTATGAACTTGGCGTAAACTATAAAGACACATTTCGCGCTGGTAATGGGATCATGTCAGTAAATTATGATCAATATGATACATTTAAAGAAGAATTCGGTCATATTTTTTATAAAGAAAAATATTCAAATTATAATTTGTCACTCGAATACCGCTTTGTCGGTGATCAGGTTCCTGATGGTCCGGGTTGGGCTTACCGCAACAACGGTATTATGGCCCACAGCCAAGACCCAAATTCAATGACACTTGATCAAGATTTCCCAACATCTATTGAAATTCAGCTATTGGGCGGTGCCCCTACGGGTGAACGATCAACAGGGAATATGTGCTCTCCCGGGTCACATATATCAATGGACGGTGAAGTAATTACACAGCACTGCATAAATTCTAATTCAAAAACCTTTCGCGGTGATCAATGGGTGCGTATTGATGTTGAAGTCAGAAACAGTAAAGTGCTGCGCCACAAAATCAATGGTGAGCTTGTAATGGAATACCAAGACATTCAAATCGATCAAAGTGACGAGACAATTCCAATGCAAATTTTCAAACAAGGCACACCACTTGAAAGTGGATATATTTCTCTTCAGGCGGAAAGCCATAACACTGAATTTCGCAATATCATGATCCAGAACTTAGATGAATAAGCTTTTTTTGCTAACGCTATTGAGTATTTTAACGACAGCCTGCTCGAATACTCCGGAAGTCAAAAATGATTTAATAGCCAATAAGTTTAAGAATAGTGTCGACCGTCACGGCGATGTAAATTCTTATTTACATTATGATAAATATAATAACCAAAGTTTTAATCCCTTGCTTGATGCTGGGGCATGGCACGGTTATTTATTACCTGCGGGTGGCAAAGCCGGGTATTTTTCCGGCCCAATGATAATCGCCGAAGAAAGACCTTTTTTTACCGGGAAAATCACCGATAAGCTCACCATAAACGGTGAAGAAAAAACAAATATTGAAA
>JABIPV010000347.1 GCA_018699075.1 Kordiimonadaceae bacterium
CCACGCCTTCCCCAAAAGGGATAACCGCCCAACCGACAAGACCAAATATAAGGCTCAAGCCCGGCGCCAGCAGGAATAGAAACTTATTAGCGCCCGCAGGAATAATAGTTTCTTTTAAAAATACTTTAAGTCCGTCAGCAAAAGATTGCATCAAGCCAAATGGGCCAACCATATTTGGCCCCTTACGAATTTGAATGGCGGCCCAAACTTTACGGTCGACCCACACAATCATTGCCACAGCAAGCAATACTGGCAGCGCAACAAGTAAGACATTGGCCAGCGTGCCAAAACCTAAGATTGCCCAATCTGGCATTTGATAGCCAAACAACCAGTTAATGAATATGTCTAAATACTTACCCATTGGTTCCTGTTGCTCCCTCTGTTTGGTCCGAACCGTTCATCGCGTCGCGACATTCTGCCATTGTTGCAGAAGATCTTGCAATCGGGTTGGTTCCGTAAAAATCTTTAATTGCTAACGTAAATCCATCACTTGATACCTTACCTGCAACACCAATATCCGCCCAAGCGGCTGTTGGTTTTTGATCCAGTTCAGCAAAATGTGGATATTCTTTAATCATTTCAGAACGAAGCTCATTAATGTCATCATAACTTAAGGCATTTCCAAGTACTTCTGAAAGAGCACGGAATACAGTCCAGTCTTCGCGGGCTTCACCCGGACCAAAGATTGAACGCTGTGCGCGTTGTACTCTGCCTTCAGTATTTAAATATGTACCTGGCTTTTCTGTATAAGCCACACCCGGTAAAATCACATCAGCGTTTTTAACACCTTCGTCACCATGACTGCCCTGATAAATTACAAAAGCTTTCTTGAGGCGTGATGTATCAAGTTCATCAGCACCAAGATTATAAACGACCTTAATATCGCCACTTGCCGCCCCATCAAGAATGTCCTCAACGCCATTTTCGGTAACTAACCCCATATCGAGAGCCGCAACACGCGAAGCCGCCGTATGAAGAACGTTAAAGCCGTTCCAGCCATCAGTGATTAAACCATATTTATCCGCAATATCATGCGCAAGTTTAATAATATGTGCACTATCATCGCGGTTAAGAGCACCCTGCCCTAAAATAAGCATTGGCTTTTCAGCCGCTTTTAATGTTTTTGCGAAATCATTCTTACCATCAAGAATATCTTGAAGGATCGACGCGCTATCACCAAGCTGCTCAACTTTATAGCTAAGATCTACTTCAGGGCCAACACTTGCCACTTTACATGCTCGTGTCAACCAACGTTGGCGAAGTCTTGCATTGAGCACTGGTGATTCGTGTCTTGGATTTGAACCAATTAACAAACATGCATCCGCTTCATCAATGCCCGCAACACCGGAATTAAACAAATAACCCGCACGTTGTTTGGCACCAACCTTTGATCCATCAGTACGGCAATCAATTTTCGCACCAAGTGAACTCATCATCGCTTTAAAAGCATACATGCTTTCTGCATCACATAAATCGCCGACTAAACCAGCTATTTGATCACCTTTAAGACCTTTAACTTTCTTAGCAATAAGTTCGAAAGCTTCCGCCCAAGTGGCCTCAACCATTTTGCGGTTCTTCTTAATATAAGGACGGTCAAGTCTATTTGTTGATAGGCCATCAACTGCATGGCGGGTTTTATCAGAAATCCACTCTTCGTTTACCTCTTCATGAATACGCGGTAACGCACGCATTACAGCGCGACCACGTGCATCAATACGGATGTTTGAACCAAGCGCATCATGCACATCTATTGTTTCTGTACTTTTAAGTTCCCATGGGCGGGCTTTAAAAGTATAAGGTTTTGATGTCAGAGCGCCAACAGGGCATAAATCAACAACATTACCGGAAAGTTCGGATGCAAAATCCTGTTCCTGATAAGTTGTAATTTGCATACTTTCACCGCGACCAATAGCGCCTAATGAAGGAACACCTGCTATTTCATCAGCAAACCGAACACAGCGCGTACAATGAATACAGCGGGTCATAACCGTACGAATAAGTGGCCCCATGTTCTTTTCTTGGACCAAACGGCGCTTTTCTTCATAACGATTATCGCCAATACCATAAGCCATTGACTGATCCTGAAGATCACATTCGCCGCCCTGGTCACATACTGGGCAATCAAGTGGGTGATTAATGAGCAAGAATTCCATCACACCTTCACGGAATTTTTTCACTTTTTCCGTATTGGTCTTAACTTCCATTCCCTCACCCGCCGGAAGCGCACAAGATGCAGCTGGTTTTGGAGGTCCTGGGGACACTTCAACCAAGCACATGCGGCAGTTACCGGCAATTGAAAGGCGTTCGTGGTAACAGAAGCGCGGAATTTCTACACCCGCCTGCTCAGCAGCTTGAAGCACGGTCGTACCGTGTTCAACTTCAACTTCTATTCCATCAATAGTTAGCGTTGGCATTTTATATCTCTCCTACGCTGCGTTTGTTTTTTTATATTCAAGAATACGACGTTCTACTTCAGGTCTGAAGTGTCTGAACAATCCTTGAATAGGCCAAGCCGCAGCGTCACCAAGAGCACAAATAGTATGCCCTTCAATTTGTTTGGTTACATCCAGCAACATATCAATTTCTTCTATTTCCGCTTCGCCTGTGCAGAGACGTTCCATCACACGCCACATCCAGCCTGTACCTTCACGGCACGGTGTACATTGCCCGCAACTTTCATGTTTGTAAAAAGCAGATAACCTTGTGATTGCCCGAAGCAAGTCCGTTGACTTATCCATCACAATCACCGCCGCAGTACCAAGTCCGGTACCTTCAGCGCGCAAACTGTCAAAATCCATTAACACCGTATCGCAAACTGATTTCGGTATCATATGGACCGATGACCCGCCAGGAATTATCGCAAGCAGATTATCCCAACCACCGCGAACACCGCCTGCATGTTTTTCA
>JABIPV010000276.1 GCA_018699075.1 Kordiimonadaceae bacterium
CCTTATAAAAAGCATCTACTCCGTTATCCATTATGGCTTTAAGGGAACCTGCCAAATCTGATTGAATAAGTTTATCGTTAAAGCGATAGTTACTACCGTCCTTTTTAAAAAACGCCTCCCTTGTTTCTGGTGCTGCTGTTAGTTTTTCTCTGTGGGTTACAAACGTTCTTTCAAGATGTCGGCCAACTGAAAAACCCATTTTCGCCAATTTATATGCTGGTTCAATAACCTCCGCCAATGACAGAGTACCGTATTTTTCAACGGCCATAGCCATTCCCGCAACGGTCCCCGGCACACCTACTGATTTTCGACTTTCAAAGGAAAGAAAAGGGTCTACTTTGCCGTCAACAACATAAAGATCATGTGTCGCACGATCCGCCGCATATTCCCTGTAGTCAATAGTCGTGGTCTTATTTTGCTCCGCAATGTGTACAACCATAAAACCACCACCACCTATATTACCAGCTTCAGGATGAACAACCGCCAGCGCAAATGCAACAGCTGCGGCAGCATCAATTGCATTGCCCCCTTTTTCAAGAATATCAACACCAACTTGCGTTGCTATTTTATGTCTGCTACTGACCATACCTTTTGCGCCAATAACGGGAACGAACCCATCAGAGGCATCAAAAACAGGTGGCATGACATTTTGCGCATATGTTGGCATTATACTGATTGCTAATACTGAATATAAAACCATCATTTTCTTAATCATCAATATTTCCCTTTTGTACATTTGTATAATCTATACATATCCTAGTTAATAAAGACATGACACAAAAAAAGGCGAGAAAAACTCCCCGCCTTTTATAATGATATTTTTGTTAACTAAGTTAATAGCCTATCGCGGCACCATCAGCACTACGGGGGTCATTGGCACCATAAAAAACACCATTTCGATAAACAATGCTGTTCAAGAAACCTATGGCACTTGGTTTTTCATCAACTATATGTCCCATATTTGTTAGGATGTTTTTTGTATCTTGGCTAATACCAGCTTCCGTATATATTATATCTGGCAACCACTGATGATGTATACGCGGCGCATTCACCGCATCCTGAACATTCATTTCAAAATCAACCACATTAAGAATTGATTGAAGTACCGCGGTAATAATTCGCCCGCCGCCTGGCGTACCCGTTACCATATGAACTTTGCCATCTTTGAAAACAATAGTCGGGGTCATGGATGATAATGGCCTTTTACCCGCTTCAATGGCATTCGCTTCGCCACCGATAAGACCATAAGTGTCCGATGTACCCGGTTTCGCCGAAAAATCATCCATTTCATTATTGAGGATTATACCCGTTCCCGGCACCATAATACCACTGCCATAAGCGAAGTTTATTGAATATGTATTGCTAACCGCATTTCCATCCTTATCCATCACTGAAAAATGAGTAGTATTTGTCCCTTCCCTAATCATTTCAAGTGCAGGTGCCACTTCATCAGATGTACGTGCCCGGTCCATAGGGATTAAATCACGGATTATTTTTGCATATTCTTTACTGGTAAGCTCATCCACAGGAACTTCAACAAAATCTGGATCACCAAGATATTCTGTCCTGTCTGCAAAAACTTGTCGCATGGCCTCCACATAAAGATGAATATTGGCTGCTGAATTATGTCCTTTCGATTTTAAGTCATCATTTTCAAGCATATTTAAGAGCTGAATTAAATGAACCCCTCCCGAAGAGGGTGGTGGCATAGTGGCAATTTGATAACCTTTATAATCGCCCATTACGGCTTCACGTTCGACTACTTTATAATTTGCGAGGTCTTCCATGGTGATTAAACCATCATTGGCTTCCATTTCTGCCACGATCTTCTCGGCTATTGTACCAGAATAAAACGCTGCTTTACCCGTTAACATAATACGTCCAAGGCTATCTGCTAAATCTTTTTGGACAACGTTTTCTCCGTTCATATACATTGTACCATCAGGCTTAAAGAATACTTTAGCAAAAGCATCATTTTGCTTTAATCGGTTTTGGCGAAGTTTAAGTGAATGTTCCATATAATAATAGGCCGGAAAACCATTAAGCGCGATATCATAAGCAGGCTGCATAACTTGTTGTAATGACATTGTACCATAATTTTCAAGTGCGTGAATAAGCCCTGCTACAGTTCCCGGTACAGCGGATGCTTTATGACTAAAAAGCGAAATTTCATCGTCCACCTCACCATCAGCATCTAGAAACATATCTCTTCTTGCGCCGGCCGGTGCCATTTCACGGTAATCAATGGCAATTGTTTTATTTTGTTCTGCTAGATGAATTACCATAAAACCACCACCAGCAAGGTTTCCGGACTGTGATAATGTCACGGCCAATGTAAAACCAACCGCAACCGCTGCATCAACTGCATTACCCCCATTTTCAAGGATATCAGCCCCAACTTGTGACGCAATTTTTTCGCGGCTGCTTACCATACCATTACGGCTGATAACGGGAACTGATAATGTTCCCCTTTCCAATCTTGGTATCTGCACCTGTGAATATGCAGGTATAACATACAAATTAACAATGAATGTTATGAGTGTGAAAATTTTTATTTTCATGATTTGTCCCTTCTTTTTACAAATAAAAAATAACCCCAATAGAAAACCTCTTAATAGAAACTCAAAGGTTTAAATCAATTAAAGTTAGGACAATATCGAAATAGTGCATGTAATATAAAAAGTAGGTGTATTAATAAAAAAATATTTTTATTCAACTAAAAGATACATAGACTATCAATCACTTAAGGAAAAATTGCACTCAAAATCGGCAAAATTCAACGCAAAATAAAGGGCGGCCCAAGAATGGGCCGCCCTATATCAATGAAATTCATTTTATTTAATTAATACCTATGGTCGCGGCATCCATGCTGCGTGGATCATGTGCACCATAAAAATAACCATCACGGTAAATAATACTATTGGTACTGCCAAGTGTACGCCTACCTGCGTTAAAGATATGCCCCATGTCTTTAAGGATATTTAGCGTATCCTGACTGACACCACTCTCGATAGTGGTCATATTTGGCATCCATTGGTGATTAATTCTTGGTTTACTTGACGCGGCTGCCACATTCATATCGAACTCAACCACATTCATCACAGTTTGAAAAACCGTATTAATGATCGTGCCGCCGCCGGGGCTTCCCGTTGCAAGAAACGGTTTATTATCCTTAAACACAATAGTCGGCGACATAGATGACCGAGGACGTTTATGTGGTTCTTGCGCATTTGCTTTACCACTAATATTTCCATTTGCATCTGGCTCATAAGGAAGATGATCAAAATCATCAAGCTCATTATTTAGCAATATTCCCGTTCCCGCAGCCATGATCCCATTACCAAAACCAAAATTCAGGGTATATGTATTACTGACCGCATTACCTTGATCATCCATTACAGAATAATGTGTAGTTTCAGTACTTTCATAGGCGCTCAATCCTTCTGTAGGACGCACTTCTGATGATAAACGCGCACGGTCCATAGGGATGCGAGCACGGATTTCCTTAGCATAATCCTTGTCAATCAATTGCTTAACCGGCACATCAAAAAATGCAGGGTCACCTGCATAGAGACTACGATCCGCGTAGGCTTGACGCATGGATTCAATATAAAGATGCAAGGTAGCTGCTGAATTATGCCCTTTTGCTTTAAGGTCATCAAATTCAAGCATATTCATCATTTGAACCATATGAACACCACCAGACGATGGAGGTGGCATTGTGGCAATTGTATAACCCTTATAAGTTCCGATAATTGGCTCGCGTTCATAAACTTCATATGCGGCCATATCTTCCATAGTGATCAAACCATCATTTGCGGCCATATCGGCAGCAATTTTTTCTGCAATTTCACCTTTATAAAAAGCATCCGTGCCTTTACGCATAATCGCACGAAGTGATTTAGCTAAATCTTTTTGTTTAAGAATTTCACCGGTTTTATAATTGCTGCCATCCTTTTTATAGAAAACAGCTTTTGCAGCTGGGTCAGCACTTAAACGTTCTTTGGAACGTGCTAAGGAAACTTCCAGCTGAGTGTAAACTTCAAATCCATCTTTCGCCAGCTTATAAGCAGGTTCAAGAACCTCTTTTAAACTCATCGTACCGTATTTTTCAACGGCAAGTGCCATTCCAGCAACTGTTCCAGGCACACCTGAAGATTTCCTACTAAACTTAGCAAGCTTCTGATCAATTTTGCCGTCTTCTTTCACATAGAGGTCATGGCGAGCTTTTCCTGCCGACATTTCACGGTAATCAATGGCAACGGTTTTATCTTCTTTTGCCGAATGAATGACCATAAAGCCACCACCGCCGATATTACCCGCTTGTGGATATGTCACAGCAAGCGCAAAACCAACAGCGGCTCCTGCGTCAATGGCGTTGCCACCTTTTTCAAGTATTTCCGCACCGACTTTTGCGGCAATGGTTTCGCGTACACTGACCATTCCTTTGCGGCCAACTATTGGTACAAATCCGTCACGTGAACTATATTCTGGTGCTTTATATTCCTGCGCTTGAGCAGGCAGAATACTAAATGCGATCACGTTAACCGTAATCAACAAAAGTTTAAAAATTACTTTCATGAAAATTTCCCTTTTTCAAATTCCTTATTATTTGCTGGAAGCTTAGTATGAAACTATCTTACATGCAATCTATATTGGAATTAGAAAAAGGTTTTTTATTTTACGGGAGTAGCCATTATCCTGCGGCGCGTATTACGACGTGTACGCCGTGGTTGCTGCACTTGGTATGCTTCAACACAGTGGTTGGCACAATATGGAAATGCGGGCTGTGATGGTTTTCCGCAAAAATGAAAATTTTCTTCGCCGGGATGACCGATAGGCCATTTACACATACTTTCTGTTAAATCCAGAATACTAACTTTTCCAGTTGAAGGAGCCGTTTTAACGGGTGCTTTTTTCTCCACCTTCTTTTTGGCAGCAGCAGCGGCACGTTTTGCAGGATCAGACTTCACCGGCGACGGACGCGGTGTAAGCTTCATCCGATGGGCTTTACCAATAACGGCATTACGAGTAACACCTTCGGCTAGTTCTTTGGCAATTTGGCTCGCGCTTAACCCTTTATCCCATAACTCACAGAGTTTCTCTACGCGTTCTTCGGTCCAAGCCATTTTTAATCCTCATTAATATTTACCTATAACAAATTAGGTTATAGCATATTTTTTTTGCAATTCTATTTAATATTGCCAATTAATATTCTCAACTATTTAGTATTCTATCATCACTACGTCAAGTTCAGATTGCTAGTAGTGTGGTTTTTATTCTATAAGGGCATAAACATTAATTATTATTTTTAGGCTAACTTTATGTCAACAAGTGAAAAACCATTTCCAGACTTTAAATCTAAACGGATAGGATCATTTAATTGGTCAGGCTTTAAAACATTATATGAAAAGGAAGTCCGACGTTATTGTAAAGTATTTGGTCAGACTGTTGGCGCTCCTGTGGTCACGACCTTAATGTTTATGATGATTTTCACATTGGCACTTGGTGGGAGTGGTCGTTATATGGGCGATGTGCCGTATGCCGTATTCTTA
>JABIPV010000308.1 GCA_018699075.1 Kordiimonadaceae bacterium
GTCGCCGCATTGCCGCCAACCGTGCAGCTGCCCCGTGCGCCTAGATCAATGGGATAATAAAAACCTTTTTCTGCGACTTTATTTTGTACATTTTCCAGTATCGCGCCTGCTTGAATGGTTATAGTGCCGCCAATTTGATCAATTTCTTCAATTTTATTCATCCGCTGGGTTGAAATAACCACATGGTCTGGTGTTGTGTCGGCGGCCTTTGAGCATCCAGTAACCCCACCGTGGGTAACAACGATTTGTCCCTCGTCGTTACAGCGTTTTAATATCTCTGATAATTCTTGCACGGTGTTAGGTTTAATAACCGCCTTGGCTGATATGGGGGTTGGGTCCCAATAACTACTGGCACGATTGGTGATGGCTTCACCCGTTTGAATGGTGTTTTCGCCAAAATCTGTAATAAGCTGATTAATAAAGTCGGACATAGTTTTCCACATTTTTAAATATCTAGAATGGCTTCAATATAACATTGATTTATAGTGTTGCAATGGTGGTTATTTTCGTTCAAAGTCCTTGCGAAATAAAAATGAGAAACAGACATGTTTAAAGTAATTTCATATGGCGAAGTGCTAATCGATATGCTGTCCAATAAGTTGGGTAGTGACCATGATAATGGACAAGAAAGTTTCACAAAATTTCCGGGAGGGGCACCGGCTAATGTGGCTGCGGCAGTGTCGCGCCTTGGTGGCGAAGGTTATTTTGTTGGTAAAATTTCTACGGATATGTTTGGTCAGTTTCTAAAAAAATCACTAAACGCGATAGGTGTCAAAACTGATTATGTGACTTATACCGATACTGAAAGTACGGCGCTGGCATTTGTTTCTCTTGATGAAAATGGTGAGCGAAGCTTTGAATTTTACCGCGATAACACGGCGGATATGAATTACCGGATCAGCGATTTTAAAACCGAATGGTTTGAAGGCAATGGCATTTTTCATGCGTGTTCAAATACCCTTACGTCTAAGGATACCTTTAAAGTCACAATGGCTGGCCTTCAAATGGCCAAAAATAATGACTGGATTGTCAGTTTTGATGTCAATTTAAGAATTAATCTTTGGGCAGTGGATGCGGACCCTGCTTCAAGAATTTGGCAATGTTTAAGCCACGCCAATCTTATAAAGTTCAGTAAAGAAGAGTTCGAGTATTTAGCGGGTGATGATGATGAACAATCGGTTCTTGCAAAAATTTTTCAAAGTGCGTTACTTGTCCTTATAACGGACGGTGGAAATCCACTTCGTTATTTTACCAAAGATGGTGAAGGGGAATTGTTGCCGCCAATATCCGATATAGTGGATAGCACAGCGGCAGGTGATGCATTTGTCGGTGGGTTATTATATTCGCTAGCTAAAGATCAAGTTACCGCATCTGACCTTGAGAACTTTAAAGTAAGTTCACCTGAACTTGAAAATGCACTTCGTTTTGCAAGCAGGTGTGGCGCTTATACAGTGACTAAAAAAGGGGCTTTTACAGCCCTTGCGGATCAAGATGACTTAAAGAAAATGGACTTTTAATGACAGAGACATTTAATGATAAAACCTTTTTAGAACAACATATCAAACATTCGATGGCCTTTTATCATCCCAAATGTATTGATGAACAGGGCGGGTTTTTCCAAATATATCGTGATGATGGTCATATTATTGACCGAAGCACACGTCATTTGGTCAGTAGCTGTCGGTTCGTATTTACCTATTCGATGTATGCAAAATATTTTAATGAAAGTGATTATAAGACACAGGTCGAACACGGTGTAAATTACTTAAGGGAGCATCATTTAAATAAAGATACCGGGGGATATGCTTGGGTAATTAACGATGGTAAAGTTGTTGATGATACAAATCATTGTTATGGTCTTTCTTTTGTATTACTGGCTTATTCTTCGGCGGTTAAAGCAGGAATTGAAAGCGCTAAAGAATATATCTACGAAACGTTTGATGTGTTGGAAAATCACTTTTGGCTTGAGGAATTTGGCCTTTATGCGGATGAAATTAGTGGCGACTGGGCCAAAGTCTCTCCTTACCGTGGTCAAAATGCCAATATGCACAGTTGCGAGGCGATGATAGCAGCTTACGAAGCAACGAGTGATGATAAGTTTCTACAGCGTGCCCGCACCATTGCCCATAATATTTGTGTCCGTCAAGCGGACCTTGCGGGCGGCATGGTATGGGAACATTATGATGAAAATTGGCAAGTGGACTGGGAATATAACAAAGAAGATCCTAAGAACTTGTTCCGCCCATGGGGATTTCAACCGGGCCATCTGACAGAATGGTCAAAACTATTGATGATGCTTAACCGTATTTCCCCTGAAAATTGGATGGTAAAGCGCGCAATTGAGTTTTTTGATGTTGCCATGGATAAAGCATGGGATTATGAACATGGCGGTATTTGTTATGGCTTTGCCCCAAATGGTTCCGTTTGTGACGATGATAAATATTTCTGGGTTCAAGCAGAAAGCTTTGCGGCGGCTGCGCATATGGCAATTGGCACTGGCGATGACAAATATTGGGACTGGTATAAGAAAATCTGGCAATATTCATGGGACCATATGGTTGATCATGAATATGGAGCTTGGTTTTGTACCCTTACCCAAGACAATGTAAAATATAGTGATGTAAAAAGTCCTACCGGTAAAACGGACTATCATACAATGGGGGCATGTTATGAGGTGCTCTCTATTTTGTAGAATGTTAATTTGAAAGTTAATATATTGAAGAAAAATATAACCAGAACGACGCGCCTGCTTAAGGATAAAGCTCACTCAAAAAGGGCGGTAGCCCCACCGATTTATCAAACATCGTTATTTTCGTTTGAAAAATATAGCGATTTAGAAGAATCCTTCTGTGGCATTGGCGATCATGAAATTTATTCCCGTGTTCGAAACCCCACTGTTTCTTTGTTCGAAGAAAAAGTGGCTGAACTTGAAGGCGGCGAAGCGGCGGCGGCCTTTGCATGCGGTATGGGGGCCATCAGTGGTGTGATCATGGAACTTGCGGAACAAGGCGATAGAATTGTTACCGTTAAACATACCTATCCTGATGCGTACCGTTTTATGAAGCAGCTTTGTAAAAAGTTTGGGATGACGACAGAATTCGTTGATGGTACTGACCTTGACGCTATTGAAAAAAGCATACAAGGCGCGAAGTTACTGTACCTTGAAAGTCCTGGCTCTTTTATGATGGAAGAACAAAACCTCGCGGCCATCGCGACGCTTGCCAAAAAGCATGGAGTTATTACTATTATTGATAACAGTTGGTCAACGCCTTTTCTGCAAAACCCAATTGAGCTTGGCATTGATGTTGTGATCCATTCTGCATCAAAATATATTTCCGGTCATAGCGATGTCGTGGCGGGGATCGCCGTTAGCAGACAAGAACTGATTACAGAAATTAAAAGAAATTCGACGGCCCTCCTTGGTGCTAAGTTGTCTGCCCATGAAGCGGGGCTTCTTCTTCGCGGTTTAAGAACACTGCCGGTTCGGTTAAAACAGCATCAGGAAAGCGCTTTAATTATCATTGATAAACTGGTAAGGCACCCCGCCGTTGCAAAAGTCTATCATCCTTATGTGGATAAGAAGGATTTTTCGACACTGAAAGGCTATTCAAGTTTGCTCAGTATAGATCTTGCAGATGATATAGATGTTATTAAATTTTGTGACGCCTTTGAAATTTTCCATATTGGTGTCAGTTGGGGAGGTTATGAAAGCCTAGTGTTACCCGCACTCGCCTCGATTAAAAGGGGTGGAGAATTTAACTCTGCCGTAGATTTCAATCTTTCCCCGCAATGTGTGCGTTTGTTTATTGGACTTGAGGATGTGAACGATCTATGGTCTGATATAGAAAATGCACTAGAAAAAGCTAAAAAAGCATAATTAGGGAATAATAATGGCGGTTGGCGACGGAACGAATATTAAGAAAGATATTTCACTTTTAGAAGCCACTGCCCCCCTTATCACTATGTTAGCCAGTTTAATAATCGGCGGTATGTTTATCCCGGTTAATGCAGAATTTCTCATAGTTGTTTTATTGTTTTCAGCAATCGTAGCCGGCATTTCCGCGCGAAGATTTGGCTTTGGCTGGAAAGATATTCAAAAATCAACCGGTGACAAGATAAGCTATGCTTTGCCTGCCGTGCTCATTTTACTTTCAATTGGTATTTTAATTGGTTCGTGGATGTATAGCGGTACGATCCCAATGCTGGTTTATTATGGCATTCAATTGGTAAATCCGGAATATATTGTTTTAACAGCGTTTCTTGTGACGGCCGTGATGTCATTAACGGGTTCATCGTGGGCTGCTGCGGGGACAATTGGTGTGGCACTGATCGGTGTTGCCGCGGCAATGGAAGCTCCCATGGCGGCGACAGCGGGTGCGATTGTATCGGGTGCTTACTTTGGTGATAAATTATCGCCTTTATCAGATTCCACCAACGTGTGCGCGCTAGGTGCTGGTGCAAATCTTTATGATCATATTCGACATATGCTTTATACAGCAGGACCTTCTTTTGTGGTCGCTTTCACTGTTTATTTATTCGTGGGTTTTTTTACAGACATAAGTGAAATGATGGCGGACCCTTCCAGCAGTCCGATATTGGGTGAATTGGAGCAGATTTATACTTTTAGTTGGATTTTAATGTTGCCGCCATTGATTGTGATTGTGGGAACATTTAAGCGTTATGAAGCGGCCCTGGCTATGGGCGTTTCTTCCATAGTTGCAATTATTGTTGGTTTAACGGTACAGGACTTTAGTGCAATTAATGCGCTAAAGTCGGCGATCGTTGGATTTAATGGAAATATGGTTGGCGGCGATGGTGCAGAGCACAGTGATATGCTGTTGATGCTGCTTAATCGTGGCGGCATATATTCTATGTCAAATACGTTGATCTTGATTATTTCCGCCTTTTTGCTCGCAGGGGCGATGGATCTTTCCGGTGCACTGTCAAAATTACTTCATTCAATGCTCCAATTTGTCAATTCGATCTTTAGCCTGATCGCGGCGACACTGGCTTCGGGTATTGTGATGGTCGGAATGACCAGCCATAACAGTGTTTCCGCACTAATTGTGGGAGGATTATTTGAAGATTCGTATAAAGAACAGGGACTGGCAACCGTAAATTTATCGCGGTCAATGGAAGACAGTATCACGATATTGGAAAGTTTAATGCCGTGGACGGTGTCGGGAATGTATATGGCTGTGACACTTGGGGTGCCAACGGTGGAGTTAGCGCCTTGGGCGGTATTTAATTATTGTGGGTTATTATTTTCATTATTAATCGCTGCAACGTATAAATACACAGGGTTTGGTATAAAAATGCTGGAAAAAGAATAAAATATAAGGGACGTAAGAATGATTGAACATAAACAGGGAAAAACAGATATTACACTGATTGAGGCAATGGCGCCTTTAGTCACGATGTTCTTGGCATTTGTAATTGGCGGTTTATTCGTTCCTATTGGTGCCGAATTTCTAATTATGGCATTGCTTTTATCTGCTGCGGTTGCGGCAATTTTTGCGGGTAAATATAATCATGGCTGGAAAGATATTCAAAGAGCAGCGGGTCAGAAAATATCCGGCGCAC
>JABIPV010000348.1 GCA_018699075.1 Kordiimonadaceae bacterium
ATTTTTGTATTTTTTGTCATCACTTTTTGGAATGGATCAATTAAATCTGCTTCTGATGTGATGAATTCAGGTACTTTTATGGTTATGACGGTAAAACCAAGTCTTTCAGCACGTTGATGCCAGGCGACATTATTACAAGGGTGATTTTGATCCCAGATCACAACTTCATCACCCGGGCCTAAATCAAGTCCATTAATGATTGTGTTATTAGCTTCCGATGTGTTTCTTACGAAACCGATTTCATCCGCATCCGCACCCAGGAAACCGGCAATAAGTTCACGCGATCTTTGCGTAAGTTTTCCGTATTTTGCGCGGTTTTGAAAGGACGGGTTTGCCTCCATATCCATTGTATGTTCGATAATGGTTTCATGGACAATTTTTGGCGTCGGCGTCATGTTAGCGGCGTTTAACATGATCAGGTCTTTTTCAATTGCGAATTCACTTTGAATGGCTTTCCAAAACTTTTCGTTATCATGCATCGAACCTTCAGCGGCGGCTGTCATTTCTTTTACATTTTGTGCGGCTAGAGAAACGCTTGAAGCCGTGGTGGCTAATAGTGTACTCATCCCCGCCGTAGCACCCATACTCTTTAAAAAATTACGTCTTGAATTGCTCATCATAAATCTCCCATTTGTTATGATCATATCATAATACCATGCGCTTAAAATAAGCAATGTTTATATCAATCTATTGCCAATTGATAAAAACTTCATTTTGATTTAAGCTGAACTTACATAACATTTAAGGGGGAATAATGGGGCATATATACAGACATACAGTTTTCCAAGAAAACATCCGAAAATCCATGTCAAAATGGGAATGTATCATCCTTAAAATTAGATCAATATGTGGAGTTCTGCGCCGCATAAAAAATCAATTAACACTGACCCAATTGATGGGGCGATTGAAGCTTTCCTATTTAATTTTAATGTTACCTTTATTTGCGGCCTGTTCTCACGGACCAACTTGCGTTGGAAATATGCCCGATCATTTAAAGGGGGGTAATTATGATGCAATTATGACCTCAGATGTGGAGGGCAAGAAAGTTGTCAATTTCTTGAAGTGTCGTGCCAATGAACGCTGGGGTAACGAGGCGGGATATCGATTGGGACAGGTATATGAATTTGGTCAATTGGGAATGGTGCAGAATGATGACCGTGCCTTTAGCTGGTATAAAAAGGCATCAAAGAAAGCAAGCGGCCTTGAATGGACATATGGCTCTGAAATCGCCATCAGAGTTGGCCCGGACACCCACGGTCATCCTGCAGCACAATATAAGTTGGGATTGATGTATCTGGAGGGGCGAGGCACCGATCAAAGTGATGATATGGCAAGGCTGTGGCTTGGAACCGCTGCCGGGCAGGGCTACGAGCCGGCTAAATTGAAATTGGTGGAAATACAGTTCGGGAGGAATAGCTGATGATTGAGCTCGTGGCATTGGTTTTGCTGATTTTATGGTTTATTTTCAGCTATTTTATTTTCAATTATATTTGTATTGGTATCAAGAAAATAGGCTGGCTAAGGAAGAATAATAAATATACTAAGTCAGGTGTGGTTTTCTTTATAATTTTTTATCTCATACCTTTTTGGCCTCACATTTTTCTCCATTTTTATCAAGTGGTTACCATGCCTTTTGTTTGTGATAAACTGGCAGGCTATCATCCGTATAATCCAGTTAAGATGACGTCAATTTATGATAATAGTTATGCTATAAAATATCTTTTGTTGCCTAATGTTGATTATACAGAATGGGAGATTAGTATTGATAACAAAAACGAATATACAGAATTATTTCCTGTTGGAAAATTTCAATTTAGTTACTTCCCAGATAATACAAGTGAATGTAAATACCTTGCAGCGGTATACCCGAACATAAGCGACCATATTAATATTTGGCGAAGCAGTTATTCAAAATGGAACTTTCCAATACGTGACACAAGTGGAATGTGTTTAGGTGTAAAAAAAGTTGAGAAGATTACAGCAAAATATAAACTTGAAAATAGACTTCCTAATGCTATTTTGGATTCGGGTTTTGGGTATAAAGTTACTAACGATTATAAGCAGGTGGTCAATAAAAGTACGGGCTTAGTCGTAAGCAGGTTTCAGGAAATTTCGACATCCTCTCCTACCCCTCTAGGGTATTGGACTACTGTTGGTAGGAGTGTCTTACAAAAACGGTGTGATGCTGAATACGTGAAGCAGTTTTCTGATTCTGACTTATCTATCTTATCTAAACAAAATATAACTTTAATACCAGATTCAGTTGTTCTGAAATACTTTTTTAATTTTAACTGATATGGGTATCTGGGGAGTATCTGTGGACAGTATACTTAATTAATAGATTAATAAGTATACTGTCCATTTAATTTCTTTAATTGCTTAATTGCCCATTTAAAATAAGCAATGTTTATATTGGGACATTTATATCACCTTGCTTTTGTTTTTTTGGCGTGCCAGTTTGAATAAAATTGGATGAGGGAAAACCTATGATTAGAATATTGTTTCTTTGTATTTTGCTAATGGCTAATCATGCCATATCCATTGCAGCGGATAATCAAAAGCCACGGGCGCGTGATATTGGCCTTGATGTGGGGACTATTCCAACCGGTAAATATAATGCGATTACCGATGTTGCGGGCGTCACGGTTGGACATCATACGGTTAATATTGGTGATGATATTAGAACAGGTGTTACGGCGATTATTCCTTCGGGGCATGATCTTTATAAAAATCCAGTTCCGGCGTGGATACATGTTGGAAATGGTTACGGCAAAGCGATTGGTGAAACTCAAGTTCGTGAATTTGGTGAGATTGAAACGCCGATTATATTAACATGCACATTATGTGTCTGGACGGCGGCGGATGCTTTAAAAGAATGGAAACTTTCTAAACCCGGTGAGGGCCAGCATACTTTAAATCCAATTATTGGTGAAACCAATGACAGCCGCCTTAATAATATGTGGTCACCAGACAGCATTAAAAAAGAATATGTTTTTGCCGCGCTTGAAAATGCAAAATCCGGCCCTGTCGAAGAAGGTAGCGTTGGTGCGGGCAGGGGGACACAAGCCTTTGCTTGGAAAGGTGGCATAGGTACCAGTTCCCGCGTTCTGCCAACAACAATGGGTGGTTATACTGTCGGCGTACTGGTACAGACAAATTTTGGCGGTGATCTGATCATGAACGGTGCCCCTGTTGGACGCGAGTTCGGGCAATATTCCTATAAGAAACAGTTAGAAGAAGCCCACCGTGGTGAACTCCCGACAGATGGCGGCTCGATAATGATTGTTGTCGCAACTGACGCACCTATATTGTCACGCAACCTTGATCGCCTTGCAAAACGGGCAATGATGGGTCTGGCGCGCACAGGATCAGTCGCCCATAATAGTTCCGGTGATTATGTAATCGCCTTTTCAACCAACAAAGATGTACGCCGGGAACGCGCAAATAGTGAACCCGTACCGTCGCAAACCCTGACCAATCCATCCATGTCACCCTTATTTGGTGCCGTGGTCGAAGCAACTCAAGAAGCTATTTACAACGCCATGCTTAAAGCAACGACAGTGACCAGTAGCCGCGGAACTTTAGAAGCGATTGACGTTGAAAAAGTGAAGGAAATTATCGCAAAATATAATGTGACAGATTTCGATGAGAAACTATCACCGGGCCAAGAGAATTAAATCAATCATTCTGCCATAGTTTTTTCCATCATTGCCTTTAATCTACCCACTACATCCGGATTATCGTAATATACATTTGTTGTTTGATAGGGGTCTTTTTCAAGGTCATAAAGTTGAGCAGGGGCGGCACCTTCTTTTATTTTACCGTCAATAATATCACTGTTAATCTGACCGGTAAATCCAACGGCCGCTGATCCGGCGAAAAGATGCTGGCCTATTCTCGTTCCTTCAAAACCACCTTCATCTTGAGCGCTTATATATACCCATTTTCCGGATCTAATAGTTAAGTGTGTTTTACGGAAGGGACTAATGATTAGTTCATTTCTAATTGGTTCGCCGACTTCACCTTTAAAGGCGGCCATCATATTAACGCTATCAGGGCCTTCTTCTTTATTTAATTTGTAACCAACCAGATCAGCTAATGTGGCAAGGACATCAACGTTGGAAAGAAGCTCAGCTGATTTTTGTCCTGCGGGGGTTTTACCCGGCCACCTGACAATAAAGGGTACACGGTGTCCACCTTCCCATGCACCGAATTTCATTCCCAGAAGGTCGCCGTTCATTTTATGCCCAGCTTCCCATGCGGTTTGGCCGCCGCGATTAAACATGCCGCCATTGTCGCTGGTAAAAATCAGTAGCGTATCATTTACCAGACCTTCTTCTTCCAGTGTTCTGGTAATTTCCCCGACAATCCAATCAAGTTCATGTATGGCATCGCCGTAAGGTCCCGCGTCACTGGACGCAATAAACCGTGGGGCTGGGGTAAAAGGGTGATGAATGTTTGTAGTTGCAAAATATAGGAAGAAAGGATCATCTTTATTTTTTTTAATCCATTTGACGGCTCTGTTGGCGAGATTTGTACCGATCTCACGATCTTTATATAAAGCGTGAGCAGCATCGCCGCCACCAACTAAATCAAGATCAAATTTCTCGTCAAATTCCCGTGTTATGGCTTGTTTGTTATAAACGATTGGGTCTTCTGGAACCAAACCAACCACATGATGGTTTTCAACATAAACAAATGGCGGATGACTATTTAATACGGGAACGCCGTAGTAATAATCAAAGCCAAGCTCTAACGGTCCGGGGTTCAGAGCTTTATTCCAATCAAGCACTTCTTCTCTACTGCCAAAACCTAAATGCCATTTGCCGATTACGGCTGTTTTATAACCTGCGTCTTTCATCACATCAGCAATTGTAAGCTGATCCATGTCAACTGAAAGAGGTTCTTTGAACATCAAAGGCCCCCAGAGATAATCTTTACGTGCTGGATATTCACCAGTAATTAAACCGTATCTAGAAGGGGAACAAACCGCGGAAGCGGAGTGGGCATCGGTAAAGCTAAGGCCTTCGGTTGCTATTTTATCAATATTAGGGGTGCTGACTTTTGTGGCACCATATGAACTGAGGTCGCCGTAACCAATATCATCAGCATTAATGATAATAACATTTGGCTTTTCTTTTGATTGTGCGTGGGCTTGAAAATTAAAGCAAAAGATCGTTGTGAAAACGGTAAGTGTTGAAAGTAAAATATATTTAATCATTCTTCTTCCTTAAATATTTTCATTTTTAATATTTATATTATGCCTCTAAAATTAATCTGATGCAAATTGGTGTCAATCAACTTGCAATTCAATATTTGCCGTGCAAGTTTGTCTTAAAATTATCTGTATAAAGGAAAAGTAATGAATAAAGAAAAAGGTACGGACCAGTTTATTGAAATTGCTAAGGCTAGCGCAAGAATTTCAAAGGTGATTGAACCTACACCTCTTGTACTCAGTAAAAAGTTAAGTGATGACAACACCAATGTTTTTTATAAGCTCGAAAATCTAAACCCAACGGGATCATTTAAGTTACGCGGAGCGGCAAATAAAATTCTTTCGATGACGCAAGAAGAACGTGAAAAAGGGTTGGTTACAGCGTCAACAGGAAATCACGGCGCGGGCATTGGCTATATGTGTCAGAAAACTGGCTGCAAAGGGACCGTTTTTGCGCCTGAAAATGTCTCTGAAGCAAAATATGACGGCATGATGTCGTATGGTTTAAATGTAATTAAAACACCAGGTGATCCCATTAATGGTGAAAAAGCATCACGTGAATATGCGCTGGCTAATAAAATACCATTTGTATCCCCCTATAATGATATGCATATCGTTGGTGGACAAGGAACAATTGGTTTTGAACTTTTTAAGGATGTTCAGGACCTTGATGCGGTGTTCATTGCGCTTGGTGGTGGTGGGTTGATATCTGGTATTTCAATTGCTTTGGCAAACCTTTCGCCAGATACAAAAATTATTGCCTGCTCGCCGACTAATTCGAAAGTTATGATGGATAGTATTCCCGCAGGTGAAGTTCTAGATTTACCTTCTACACCAACATTATCGGATGGTACCGCAGGAGGTGTTGAAATTGGTTCCATTACCTTTGATTATTGTCGTGATTATGTGGACGATTACGTTGATGTCAGCGAAGATGAGCTTATTGAAGGGCTGAGAATATTCATCGATGATACCAACTATATAGGAGAAGGCGCAGTTGGCGTGGCCGTTGCTGGTTATTTAAAACAGAAAACAAAATGGGTTGGAAAAAAAGTAGCGATCATCGCATGCGGCGGTAATATTTCGAGAAATACCTTAAAAGAAATTTTATAAAATTTTGTA
The DNA here is from genome assembly GCA_018699075.1 of Kordiimonadaceae bacterium. Classification (GTDB taxonomy): domain Bacteria; phylum Pseudomonadota; class Alphaproteobacteria; order Sphingomonadales; family Emcibacteraceae; genus Pseudemcibacter. Next base: position 6,338 of record JABIPV010000348.1, read on the forward strand.
AAAGTATTGACAGGCGTTCATTTATTTTGTATTTAACCATATAGTTAACAACTAAAAGGTTAAATACAAAATATGGTATCTGAACAACTTGATATGACTTTTGCAGCACTTTCTGATGCTACCCGCAGAGGAATTTTGGAACGTCTTAGTGCTGGTGAAGCTACCGTAGGTGAAATTGCCGCACCTTATGAAATGAGCATGGCTGCCGTTTCAAAGCATTTGAAAGTTCTTGAAAAAGCAGGTCTTATAACCAGAAGTAAGAAAGCACAATGGCGACATTGTCGACTTGAGGCCGCGCCGCTCGCAGATGCAATGAAATGGGTGGAAAAATATAAGGGGTTTTGGGATGATGGTCTGAATAGATTGGATCATTTTTTAAAAAAACAAATGACAGATTAATAGTTGAGGGCAATGAGATGACAGAATATATTAAACCCAAAAATCCATTTATCCTTAAAACAACGCGTGATTTTGAAACGTCTAGTGAAAGAGTGTTTGATGCCTGGCTGGATGCAGATCATATCGCGGAGTGGTTATTTGCAACACCAGATGGAGATATAAAAGAAGCTGAAATGGATGGCAAAGTTGGCGGTGGATTTATTGTTTCTGAACAACGTGGAGATGAACTTGCAAGGCATATTGGTACTTTTTTAGAAATTGATCGTCCAAATAAAATCGTGTTTAGTTTTATTTATGAAGCTGCTGAAACCAGTTTGCCAACTTTAGTAACAGTTGATTTGATTGCGACTGAAAGTGGATGTACTCTAAATTTGTACCATGAAATGGATAATATATATAGCGAGTACGAACAATCTGCTAAAGAAGGGTGGAATACAATTCTGCAAAATTTTTCAAAAATTGTATACGAATAACAGGTAATAATTTAATGGGTTGTTTGTTGCACATTTTCACGTTTCTCAATGGCAGCAGCAGCTTCACCATAAATTCGCCCTTCTAGCGATAGCTCCAAAAAGCGTATATAATCATTTTTTTCAGTGATGTTTTCACGTGCCATATCAATAACGTCTAGTTGTGACATTGCCGTTAAGTCGTATTTTTTGATGATTTCGAGCATTTCTTGGCTTATGATTTCAAGTTCTTTACGTATATTATTTATAGTGAGTTGATCTGGTTTAAGCATTTATTTACCTTTGTTCAATTAACATATTGTTTATAAATAATTTTCTACATATAATATATATGATAACTAATTAAAATAACTAAGTTTTTGAATTTTGGGGAGTTTAAAATATGCCGATCAGTATAATTGTTATATGACCTTGGTCAGGGAGATTATAAAATAGATCATCGTGACAGATTAGTGAAGCGTTCCGAAACTCGTTCTCAGAATGGTAAAA
>JABIPV010000349.1 GCA_018699075.1 Kordiimonadaceae bacterium
ATTGATCCTGATAAAATGGTCAGTGTTACCAAGAACACCCCATTTGATGGCCGCCCGGTTCAGGGCCGCGTCATGAGAACGGTCGCTGGCGGAAAAAGTGTATTTATATATGATGCCTGAATATTCACTTTTATTACTCATTTCCGTATTATTTAGCGGTTACATATTAGGATCAGTTCCATTTGGGCTTGTTCTGACCAAACTTGCCGGACTTGGTGATATTCGTGAAATCGGCTCAGGCAATATTGGCGCGACAAATGTTCTGCGCACTGGTAATAAATTTCTCGCCTTTCTAACTTTGATACTGGATATAGGTAAAGGTGCTACAGCTGCCTTACTGGCAGAATATTTTTATCCTGGCTTAGGTATATTCGCAGGTGGCGGTGCATTTATGGGGCATTTATATTCGGTATTCTTAAAATTCCAAGGGGGCAAGGGAGTTGCGACCTTCATTGGCATCCTTGTTGCCTTAAACCCATTAACTGGACTTGCCTGTATCGGCACATGGTTATTATCTGCGGTTATTTTCCGCATCTCTTCTTTATCAGCGCTTATCGCCGCGACTTTATCCCCTCTTTACGGATATTATTTTTCTGATTTAAATCTTGCACTTCTGGCGGGAATATTGTGTATTGTAATACACTTAAAACATAAAGATAATATTATACGCCTCCTCAATGGAACAGAACCCAAAATCGGAAGCGAATGATATTCAGGGGATAAAATGAGTAATTCTTCCATTTCATTATCACAAAAAGAAAAAATTGCTCGCTTACGTCTTATTCGCACTGAAAATGTAGGTCCCGTTACTTTTCGTCAGCTTATTAACCGCTACAAAACAGCGGAAGCGGCACTAGAAATCCTTCCTGAGCTCGCTAAACGCGGTGGACGTAAAAAACCACTGGTGGCGTGCTCTATGGAAAAAGTTGATAAAGAACTTGATCAATTGGACTCACAAGGCGGTACTTTAATTGTAATAGGAGATGATTTATATCCTATCCCCCTTGCTGCGACAGAAGACGCGCCACCTGTAATGATGGCTCTTGGGCATACACATCTATTAGATAAAAGTAACTTTGCCATTGTCGGGGCGCGAAATGCATCCGTGGTTGGCTTAAAAGTGGCGACTTCCTTTTCACAAAAGTTGGGTGAAGCTGGTTATGTAATAAGTTCCGGCATGGCCCGTGGAATTGACGCTGCCGCACATAAAGGTGCCATGACCACAGGAACAATTGCTGTACTAGCAGGGGGAGCGGACATTATATATCCAAGAGAAAATAAAGATATTTATACATCCATAAAAGAAACAGGTCTTATCGTTTCAGAGATGCCTTTTGGTGTTCAACCACAAGCAAGACACTTTCCTCGTCGCAACCGTATTATATCAGGATTATCATTAGGTGTTCTTGTGGTTGAAGCAACCCATAAATCCGGAACTTTAATCACTGCTCGGCTTGCTTCAGAACAAGGACGAGAAGTTTTCGCCATTCCGGGTTCCCCACTTGACCCACGATCAAAAGGACCAAATAGTCTGATAAAACAAGGGGCTATGCTGACCGAAAGTATAGAAGATATTTTGGAAGTTCTTGCCCTTATGGACGCAAGAAGCATATCTGAACCACAGTATGATTTATTTCAATCACCTGAAATTGAAAAGCCTACAGAGCAAAATATTGATACAGCTTATAACGTTATTAAGGAAAAATTAAGTCATACTGCGATAGCTATAGATGACATAATAAGGCTTACAGAGTTAGCCCCTTCTGTTGTGCAAACCGTCCTTCTTGAACTCGAACTTGCAGGAGAAATTACGCGTCATGCAGGAAACAGGGTATCTTTTTGTTAAAACATTCTGTAAAAGCCCCGTAAAGCAATAAATTATTAAAATGATTCTATGGTGATATATACACAATGAAAACTGTAATTGTTGAATCCCCGGCCAAGGCCAAAACCATAAACAAATATCTCGGCAAAGATTATAAAGTCCTTGCGAGTTTTGGACATATTCGTGACCTACCGTCAAAAGATGGTTCAGTGGATACTGATAACGACTTCGCCATGAAATGGGAAGTTGATAGCGATTCTAAAAAACGCATAAAAGATATCGCAGACAGTACCAAAGATTCTGATGAACTGATCCTCGCGACCGATCCGGACCGCGAAGGTGAGGCCATTGCATGGCACGTACATGAAGTTCTTAAAGCAAAGCGTGGCGTTATGAAAGACGTCGCCGTTAAGCGCGTTGTGTTTAATGAGATTACCAAAACCGCAATTCTTAAAGCCATGGACGAACCACGCGATGTGGATACGGAAATGGTAGATGCTTACCTTGCACGACGCGCCCTTGATTATCTGGTTGGTTTTAATTTATCACCTGTTTTGTGGCGCAAACTTCCCGGCTCGAAATCTGCCGGACGTGTACAGTCTGTTGCACTTCGTCTTATTTGTGAGCGTGAACTTGAAATTGAACAGTTTAAATCAGAAGAATACTGGACTATTGAAGCCCAGCTAAAAAATTCTGCCGAGATTGCCTTTGGTGCCAAACTTACTTTATTAAATGGTGAGAAAATACAAAAATTTACACTAAACAATAAAGCAAGCGCTACTGCGGCCAAAGAAGCCGTTGAAGGCGCTAACTTTACAATTAAAGACGTGGTGAGCAAACCTGCTAAAAGGCACCCTTCCCCATCCTTTACAACATCAACGATGCAACAAGAAGCATCGCGGAAACTGGGTTTCAATGCTCAGCGTACCATGAGAACGGCACAGAAATTATATGAAGGCATAGACATTAATGGTGAGACAACAGGTCTTATCACTTATATGCGTACAGACGGCGTAAACATTGCAGGAGAAGCTATTGCCAGTGCCCGCAGTGTCATAGAAAGTAAATACGGCCGAGAATATGTCCCTGCGAAACCAAAGTTTTATAAAAATAAATCAAAAAATGCTCAGGAAGCCCATGAAGCGGTACGCCCTACTGACCTAGCAAGGTTACCCGCAGATGTCGCAAACCGCCTTGATGATGATCAGAAACGCCTTTATGAACTGATTTGGAAGCGGACCATCGCCAGCCAGATGGAAGAAGCAAGAATGGAACGCACCACAGCAGATA
>JABIPV010000352.1 GCA_018699075.1 Kordiimonadaceae bacterium
CGGTAAAAAGATATTTAAAACCAATGATGCTCGTTGCAAATCCCGCTATCTTGGCAAATGTCGCGACACCAATAGGAATTGCATATTCAGTTGCGACAATCGCTAATTTTGGCGATTCTGCTATTGCAGGAAATACAATTGTTGCGCGGATAACTCCGGTAGCATTTGCTTTTTTATTTTCGTTATCCGGTGCAGTCGGACCAATTATCGGCCAAAATCTTGGGGCAGGACTTCACGATAGAGTCAGAGAAACTATCATAGATTCTCTCAAATTCACAGCAGGGTACATTTTGCTGATGTGGCCAATATTTTACTTTGGGCAGGATTTATTAACCTCATTTTTCGGTGCGAGCCCTGATTCAGCCTCAATGGTGCAAGTCTTTTCGACATGGGTTGTTCCTCTTACTTTCTTTACTGGCGCACTTTTCGTATCAAATGCGGCATTTAACAACCTTGGTTATCCCATGAGAGCAACTTATTTCAATGTCGGAAGAGCAACATTCGGCACTATACCTTTTGTCTATTACGGTGCGGAGTATTACGGAGCTCAAGGGGTCTTGATTGGCCAAGCAATTGGAGGTGCTATAATTGGCGCCATATCAATTGTAGCTTGCTTGAAAACTGTAGCTAATCTAAGGAATACATCCATCACAGATCATAATATTGATGATAATATTATTATTAGTAGACCCCCTTTAACTGCTTATTCATCTGCGCGAACGTTTAATTGCCCAACGCACGAATTAACTGAAAAACATTTTATTAAGCCAACAAAATTGGATGCTTAAAAAGCGATTTTTTAACTCCCTAAACGCTAAACAATGGAAGTGAAACATAGAGCATCTGCTTTAGACCCTGGGCGAATAAAAACATCAAGATCTTATTCCTTACTCTCCTTTATTTGTTATAAAAAATCACTCCTTTATCATATTCAGTATCTTCTATTCGGTCCAGCGAAGTAGTTGAGAATATGTTTTATGATTATGTTCTTTATGATTACAACCAATTATATTGAAGGATAAGAAAGTTGAGTTCAATCTAACCTATTAAGAATAATATTGGTATGTTTATTACCTTACCGATTGCAGAAGGGCTCACTTTATAGGTCGCGTTATTTCTTTTTGTAAAATTTAAGCCAGCTGATATTATCCGTATGGATACATAAAGCAATTGAAAGGCGAATAATGATTAAAATATCTCCCTTAACATTTGAAGAATATGAAAAATGGCTACCTTTATGGAAAGGCTATCAGGTTTTTTATGAAGCCGAAATCCCGGACGAAGTAACTACAGAAAATTGGAAAAGGTTTCATAACCCAGAAGAGCCTATGCATGCGTTGGGAGCTTACATGGACGGTGAACTGGTAGGATTTGTCCATTATATATTCCATAGGACATGTTGGTCTTCCGCCAATAGTTGTTATTTACAGGATTTATTTGCTTCACCTGAAATTAGGGGAAAAGGCATTGGCCGCGCGCTGATAGAAGCTGTATACGCTGCAGCCAAAGAAAAAGACAGCGAAAGCGTTTATTGGATCACTCAAGAAGGCAATATAACTGCAAGAAAGCTATATGACAATATTGCGGATCTATCGGGCTTTGTTCATTACGAAAAAGCACTGTGAACGACTTTTATTCAAGTGGGGCATCCGGATTAACTGCCATCTGCCCTGGTTTTTTTTAGTATTTCTCTAACCATATTCGCCCGTACTTTCTTATCAGTCGCTTGATGGGAAACTTAAATTTGCGCCTGACATGATGCTGGTTGGCCAACGTGATGTCACGGTTTTAATTTTTGTCCAAAAACGAACGCCTTCGGGACCATACATATGATGATCACCAAATATAGAACGCTTCCAGCCTCCAAAACTATGGAACGCGAGCGGCACGGGAAGCGGTACATTTACACCGACCATGCCGACTTTTATTTTACGGGTGAAATTTCTTGCGATATCGCCGTCACGGGTGAAGATACATGTGCCGTTGCCATATTCATGGTCCTGAACAAGCTGCACCGCTTCATCGTAATTATCCACACGAACAACAACAAGCACGGGGCCAAATATTTCTTCTGTATAAACGGACATGTCTTTTGTTACTTTATCAAGAATTGTTGGGCCACAAAAATAACCGCCCTCTTTGCCTTCTGGTCCTTCATAACCGCGTCCATCAAGCACGACTTTTGCACCTTGACTTTCACCTTCTGATATAAGCCCTTTAACGCGGGCACAATGTTCTTTTGTGATCAATGGACCCATTTCGTTTCCAGCGACCATGCCGCAACCAACTTTAATATTTTCGGCTTGATCTTTAATTTTTGCAATCATTTCATCAGCAACATCATCGCCAACTGCAACAGCAACGGAAAGCGCCATACAGCGTTCGCCAGCGGATCCGAATGCAGCACCGATCATCGCGTCAACTGCCTGCCCAATATCCGCGTCAGGCATGATAATTGCGTGATTTTTCGCGCCGCCCAATGCCTGAACGCGTTTATTGTTGGCTGCGCCCGTGTGATAAATATATTCTGCAACCTTTGTGGATCCTACGAAGCTTACGGCCTCAATACCGTCATGCTGAAGGATATGATCAACAGCGACCTTATCGCCGTGCAGTACATTAAACACACCATCAGGAAGACCTGCTTCTGAAAATAGGCGCGCCATTACATTGGCACAGGAAGGATCGCGTTCCGATGGTTTTAAGATAAATGTATTACCGCAAGCAATGGCAAGTGGAATTGTCCAAAGCGGCACCATCGCCGGAAAATTGAAGGGTGTGATCGAACACACAACACCAAGTGCCTGACGGATGTTATAAACATCAATGCCACTGCCGACTTGCTGAGAAAATTCGCCTTTTAACATTTCAGGAATACCGCAGGCATTTTCAACGATTTCAAATCCGCGTGTAAGCTCACCCATGGCGTCGTCCCACACTTTACCGTGTTCCTTAACAACATGTTCGCATAGCTCATCACGGTGCTTATCAAGAAGTTCACGGAATTTAAACATAATTGAAACCCGTTTCATCAATCCTGTATCTGACCATGTTTCAAATGCTTTACTGGCCACAGCAACAGCGGCGTCTACATCCGCTGTGCTGGCAAGACCTACTTCGCCCTGAACAGCCCCCGTGGAGGGGTCATAAATTGGCGCCGTGCGTTCACCAGTGGCTGCGATAGTTTTACCGCCAATATAATGGTCTACTTTATACATATTTAAATTCTCTTTATAAGTTGAGTGTCTATTTAATTTGGTTAGATGTTTTTTGCAAAATATCAAAAATTGGATCTAATTCTTGTTTCGAACTTGTCAGTATCGGTGCAATGGCAATTGTATCACCATTTCCACGAATTCCCATACCAAGTTCGTATGCTTTTAAGAAGAAATCATTAGCGCGAGCCCCGACCACGCCATCACGTTGGGCAATCGTAAGGCCGCCCGCAAGGCCAATGTTTCGAATATCAGTTATATGTGGGCTGCCTTTTAAGCTGTGCATACCCTCTTCAAAATGTTGGGCATTCTCCTTAACGCGGTCATAAATACATTCTTCCTTATAGATGGCTTGTGACGCAATACCTGCGGCAACGGCAAGGGGATGCGCGGAATAAGTATAACCATGA
>JABIPV010000206.1 GCA_018699075.1 Kordiimonadaceae bacterium
ATAATAGGATTATTATGGTGCAATCAGACAATAAATTGTTAAGTGACTTAGCAAGACTAGGCCAAAGTGCCGCCGGTTCGCTTCATGGAGTTAAAGCAGAAGTCGAAGGTCAATTTAAAGCACGTATAGAAAGCGTCTTACGTGATATGGAACTAGTGAGCCGTGAAGAATATGAAGTCGTGCGCGAAATGGCTGTTGCGGCACGTACGGAAAATGCTGAACTTCAAGAAAAAATTGAAGCTCTTTCAAAAGAAATTAAAAAATTACAAAAGAAGAAATAATAATGTTATCGGTTGATGAACTGAGCGATGATAAGAGTAACCCGTTGGATATTCTGGAATTTATTGTCGGTCAAAATGAATGGCCATATGAACGTATGGGCGATGAAGAAATTGTTGCGGCTATTACTGGAGAATGGTGCGATTTTCACATGCGTTATCTTTGGATGGCGGATAAAAATATTTTACAGTGTGCGGGTCAATTGGATGTAAGGGTTACAGCTAAGTTTCGACCTAATATTTTAGAAGCAATTACAATGATTAATGAACGCTTGGATATGGGGTATTTTTCAATCTGGAGCGATGATAATAGTATTATGTTCAGGTCTTCATTTGTACCTTCAACAGATGCGAATGATACCGCACAGGCATGTGATATAGTGACAAAAACAATATTTGCGGAAATAAATCGTTATTTCCCAGTGTTCCAGTTTATTATATGGGGTGGAAAAACGCCGGAAGATGCCATTGAGGCAACCATGCTTGAAACAGTGGGTAATGCATAAACCTTAGGGTATTAGATGATGACCAATTTAACGGCGATTAATTCAAGTAATCCGATATTGCTGCTGGGATGCGGTAAAATGGGCAGTGCAATGCTGAGCGGTTGGCTTAAAGAAGGTTTAAGTAGCGACGCCATTTATATTGTTGACCCGTTTCTTGATAATATCCGACAAGAATTTGACGTTATTAATCAAACACAGCTTCATGTAAAACTAGACAGCTTACCAAAGGACTTAAAACCGTCTTTTGTCATTGCCGCGGTTAAGCCGCAAATGATGGATGATGCATTAGAGGCCGTAAAAGCGTTGGATTTGACTTCATCGGTTATATTATCCATCGCTGCAGGGAAGACCATTGGTTATTTTGAAGACCAACTTGGCCAAGAATGTGCGATAATCCGCGCAATGCCCAATACTCCGGCCGCCATTGGTAAGGGAATTACCGTTTGCGTTGCAAATGATCCCGTTAATGACCAGCAAAAAGCCATTAGCACCCTATTACTTGAAACGGTTAGCATCGTGGAATGGATTGATGATGAAAGCCTTATGGACGCCGTCACGGCCTTAAGCGGAAGTGGTCCAGCCTATGTGTTTTATTTATCAGAAGCCATGTCCGCAGCAGGTAAAGCGCTTGGGTTACCGACTGAGTTAAGTAAAAAACTAGCCCGGCAAACTATCGCAGGATCAGGCGCGCTGCTTGAAATATCAGATGAACGTGCGTCAAAACTTAGAGAAAATGTAACCAGCCCGGGTGGGACAACCGCCGCAGCGCTTGACGTGCTTATGTCTGAAGACGGTCTGGCAAAAATAATTCGACGTGCGATGACAGAAGCCAAAAACAGATCAAAAGAACTTGCCAAATAATTATGACCCAATATGACACCAAATATGATGTGGCGATAATAGGCGGAGGTGCTGCCGGACTGATGTGTGCCATAGAAGCCGGAAAACGCGGCCGTAGTGTGGTTGTGATCGAAAGCGGTAAAAGTGTCGCCGGAAAAATTCGTATTTCAGGTGGTGGGCGCTGTAATTTCACCAATATCCACTGTAGACCCAGTAATTTTTATTCAGAAAATAATCATTTCTGCAAATCGGCGTTAAAACGTTATGGTCCGCAGGAATTTATCAGAATGGTGGAAAACCATGATATTGCTTATCATGAGAAGACTTTAGGTCAGCTGTTTTGTGATAATAGTGCCAATGATATTATCACCATGCTTGTTAAAGAATGTGATTGGGCAGGGGTTAAGATAAAAACCAATGAAATGGCAGAAAATATTAAGAAATCAGAAGTTGGTTACGCGTTTAATATTTCAGAAGAAGCAATTGAATGCGCATCCCTGGTAATCGCCTCAGGCGGGCCATCTATTCCAAAAATGGGTGCAACGGGCTTTGGTTATGACGTGGCCCGTGATTTTAAATTAAAAATCGTTGATCCTGTACCCGCGCTTGTACCGCTTACATTTGGGGAGGATTTTATTTTTGATTTTCGTGACCTTGCCGGTGTTGCAGTAGATGTGCGGGTTAAATGCGCAAAGACCGCTTTTGATGAAGCATTACTCTTTACGCACAAAGGCTTAAGTGGCCCCGCAATATTACAAATATCTTCCTATTGGCGCAGTGGAATGGACATAATTGTTAATCTTGCGCCAAATAACAATGTGTTTGAAGAGTTGAAAGCGGTTAAAGAAAGCAGTCCAAAACAAGAAATCCATACGGCATTGAGTGCTATATTACCTAAAAGGCTTGCAATATACCTTTGTGAACATTCAAAAGTATGGGGACCGTTAGCGGATTTATCCCATAAGAAAATTCAGAGTGTTGCAGATCAGGTCAATGCATGGCAGTTAAAACCCAATGGAACAGAGGGTTTTGCAACTGCCGAAGTGACACGGGGCGGGGTCAGCACCCATGAATTATCGTCAAAAACGATGGAAAGTAACAGAAACCCGGGGCTTTTCTTTATTGGTGAAGTAGTTGATGTCACAGGACATCTTGGCGGGTTTAATTTCCAATGGGCCTGGGCATCAGGTCATGCTGCTGGACAGTATGTTTAGTTAAACTATAAGATTAATAAAGTTATATAACTTCTTGTTAATATTATTTTTTATCGTCTATCATGGCATTAAGAACTTTCCAGAAACCTTCAATTGCTTCGGGCCCGCATTCTATACTTGCTTTTAAAATTTGTTCTTTTTGATGAACGGAAATTTCTGAAAGCAATGCTTTGCCTTTACGGGTTAGTTTTAAAAGACGTTGACGGCGGTCTTGCTGGCCAATTTCTTGGACAATATATTTTTGATCAATCAAGGCCGTGATCACGCGGGACAAACTTTGTTTTGTTATATTCAGAATATTCAGAAGTTCAGCGACGGTCATGCCCGGATTTTGGCTGACAAAGAATAAAATTCGGTGATGGGCGCGGCCAAAACCGTAATTTTGCAATACATCATCGGGCCAAGCAATGAAATCGCGATAAGCAAAGTAAAGCAGTTCCGTTGATTTAATGAATAATTGTTCATCATCAAGGTTATTAAAATTTATATCTGTAAAATTTATGTCAGCCATGTTGACATATATTAATCATAATGGTAGAAATAGCAAGATGAAATAAATTTAGTAAGGATTTTTCGCAATGTCTACACCTGGTTTTGATGATCGCGACGGCGTAATTTGGTATAATGGTAAGCTGATTGATTGGCGTGATGCTAATTTCCATGTGCTTTCACATGCATTACATTATGCCAGCAGTGTCTTTGAAGGCCAGCGTGCGTATGGTGGAAAAATCTTTAAGCTCCATGAACATAGTGAACGTTTAATTAACTCTGGTAAAATTCTTGGCTTTGATGTTCCTTATTCTGCGGAACAGCTTGACGCTGCGGCGGATGAAGTTGTTAAAGCAAATGGCCTTTTAGATGCCTATGTAAGGCCCGTTGCATGGCGCGGTTCAGAAATGATGGGTGTTGCGACCAAGGGATCAAAAATTCATGTGGCGATTGCCGCATGGGAATGGCCCTCTTACTTTGGTCAAGAAGCAAAATTAAAAGGATTGAACCTTGAAATTGCTAAATGGGCGCGTCCTGCACCAAATACGGCACCAACGGCCTCAAAAGCGGCCGGTCTTTATATGATTGCATCACTTTGTAAGGATGCGGCAACGGAAAATGGTTTTGATGATGCGTTGATGCTTGATTACCGTGGTCAAGTGGCTGAAGCAACGGGGGCCAATATCTTTTTCTTAAAAGATGGCGAACTACATACACCAATTCCGGATTGCTTCC
>JABIPV010000357.1 GCA_018699075.1 Kordiimonadaceae bacterium
AACAAGTAAAGTGTCTACAAATCTAGGGGCGTATCAATCGTCAAGGTAACGATCGGGGCAGTTCTTATCGTTCCGCCATATTTTATACAACAGAAGATCAAAAAATTATGGCGGAAGAAACCATCAAAGATGTAGATTTTTCAGGGCTTTGGCCAGGAAAAGTTGTTACTGAAATTACACCGTTTAAAAACTTCTGGGAAGCAGAGGCAGAACATCAAGATTATTTAGAGCGTCTACCCGAAGGATATACTTGTCATTTTCCACGTGCTGAATGGACCCTACCTAAAAGACCAGAGTAAAATAGCTTTTAGAAGGTCATTTTTTACGGTAAAGCACTGTTTTTTTTAGAAAAAGTTGTGAAAATTGTTGACGTAGGCGGCAAAAAAGTGTTTATGACGAACACGTTTGATTAATAGATCCACTTCTCTTTCCAAATAATTCGGTTTAGTTGAGGATAATTGACGCAAGTCTTTATCAAGCCGAAAAAATTTAAGTCGCGCAATTGTGATTTATGAAATACCGATATTTGCATAGGAGAAATAACATGGCAACTGGTACAGTTAAATGGTTTAACCCAACAAAGGGTTTTGGTTTCATCGAGCCTGGAGAAGGCGGAAATGATGTGTTTGTTCACATTAGTGCCGTTGAACAGTCAGGTCTTACAACTTTAGACGAAGGTCAAAAAGTTGAATTTGAAGTTCAAGAACAACGTGGCAAATTAGCTGCTTGTAATATTAAAGCTGCTTAATTAAAGCACCTTTTAAAGAATTATATTAAACACGGGTTCGTTTTACGACCCGTGTTTTTTATTGGCGAATCGCTATTTTTTCGCGCTTGGATGGGCGTTATTATAAACATCGAGTAAATAAGCGGTATCCACATCGGTATAATGTTGTGTGGTGCTGAGGTCCGCATGACCGAGCAGTTCTTGAATGGTCCGTAGATCGCCCCCCGCCGTCAGCAGATGAGTTGCAAAACTATGGCGTAAAGCATGAGGTGTCGCGGTTGAAGGCAGGCCAAGTGCTTGTCTTACTTTCTGCATCGCCAGTTGCACGTTTCTGGCATTTAGACGCTTGCCTCGTACGCCAATGAATAACGGATCCCCAGGTTTTAAATTTTTTGGGCAAGCCTTGAAATATTTATCAACGGCTTCTGTTACAGCAGGTATGAGTGGTATCAGTCTTTCTTTATTGCGTTTGCCGACGACGGTCATGATATCGCCTTTATCCAAATCACCCACATTTAAACTGAGGGCTTCTGCAACCCTAAGTCCACATCCATAAAGTAAAGTAAGAACGGCTATATCGCGCAACGCAACCCAATCATGAGTGGCAGGTGCCGCAAAGTCGCCTACTTCTTTAATGGCGCGTTTGGCCGCGTCTTCACTTATTGGGCGCGGCAATCTTCGTGGTAGCTTCGGGCTGCTAACCGCATCAATCGCATCATTGTTTAAAATATTGGACTTGCGTAAATATTTATAAAATGCGCGAACTGCGCTGAATGACCTGGCCATACTAGCGGGAGTTAGTCCATCTCTTCTGCGGGCGGCGAGATAACTTCTAAAATCCGCAGGCTTGAGCTTTTCCAAGTCGTTTTGTTCGGGAGCCTTTGCTAAATGATCGGTTAAAAACATAAGAAATTTGTTAAGGTCTCTAATGTAGGCATCATAAGTATGGTTTGACACACGCTTTTCAGAAACTAAGTAATCTTGCCACTTGGTAATCAGTGGATGAAGGTGAAGGAGATGGTTTTGCTCTAAAGTCTTTTTTTGAGCCATAGCACAAGACATTTATGAAATGACTTCCCAAGGAAACGTAGAAGTTCTGTTCCTTGTCCGGGATAAAACATGTCTGCATCACGACTACCGAAGGCGAGAATACCGGGAGGATTTACGGTAGTTGACGGAATGCGAATTAAGGCTTCTGCTTTAATTAATGATTGTGCAGGGCCAAAAATATCTGCCGACGCGTCCACATCGCCGCGCAGTTGAACGATATCATCTTTACCTAAATATTCTGCTACGCATCCATCTGGAAGGATGGTTATATCTTTTAAAATGGGGGTGATGATCTGATGTTGATCTTCAAAACATATGCGAATCACATCAATATGTAGATTATCAGCCCAGTCTTGGGTAACGATATGGGCCAAATGATCAATATTGTCCGCATCGAGTAAGCTAAGTGCTGCTTCATGAACTTGCACTTGTGTTGTCAGGTTATTACGTGACGTATTGATTAAGTTTCCTTGATTAAACTGAAGATCACTCAGGTTGCTTTTAATTTTCTCAATCATAATATTCTGAAAATCGACAATTTCATTATCGGTTGATCTATTAGGCGGGGTTAAGACATTAAAAAGTTCAGGATTTTTAATCAAAAAATCAGGATGCCTGATAAGAAAGTTTATAACTTTACTTGCTTCAAGTTCATCGGTGATTTTTGGTTTTCTGTCACTCATTATTTAATCCGCACCTAATCTGCTATACTTTGGCCGGTTTTTTCCCAATCTTTCAAGAAGCCGGCAAGTCCACTGTCTGTTAGCGGATGTTTAAACATTTGATGAACTACTTTTGCAGGAATGGTCGCAACATCGGCACCTATGAGTGCTGAATCTAAAATATGTAGGTTATGACGTGTACTTGCGACCAGAATTTCCGTTTTAAAATCATAATTATCATAAATTATGCGGATATCTTGAATAAGCGACATACCATCAAAGGCAATATCATCAAGGCGACCAACAAAAGGAGAAATAAACGATGCTCCAGCTTTAGCAGCAAGCAATGCTTGGCTGGCGGAGAAACAAAGTGTTACGTTGACCATTTTTCCTTGATCACTGAAATGCTTACAGGCTCTCAGTCCATCTGGCGTAAGCGGAACTTTAAGGCATACATTATCAGCAATGTCATAAAGTGCTGCGGCTTCTCTAACCATTGTATCATAATCAGTTGCCGCAACCTCGGCACTAACGGGACCATCGACAAGATCACAAATTTCTTTCGTGACTTCAAAAATATCACGGCCTGATTTCAAAATCAGTGAAGGGTTGGTTGTTACGCCATCTACCAGACCGAGTTCAACGAGAGGTCTAATTTCTTCAATTTCTGCCGTATCAATAAAAAATTTCATGTCTTTGTGATCCTTCAATTATAATTTAAAAGCTTATATCTTTCGGTACCCTGAATTTAGCTTTTGTGCAAGAGTATATTAAGATAATGTAACTGCAAAATAATAAATCAATAAGGCCTAAGTCACGTGTCAGAACTATTTTCAAGTCAAAGGATACAAGTTTTACTTCCGTTACCATTAAGCGGCGTGCTTGATTATTTAGTTATGGATGACCTTCCGGTTTGCGAAGGTGACTTTGTTACTGTTCCCCTCTCCAGTCGCGAAGTGCAAGGAGTTGTATGGGATAGTGATCCAAAAAGTAATGATGTGCCGAGGGAAAAATTAAAATATGTCGTACGGAAATCTGAACTGCCGTCGTTGCCTAAAAGTCTATTAAAATTTGTTGAATGGGTTGCCCAATATACATTATCACCTTTAGGTTCCGTCTTAAAAATGGCCCTTAGCGTACCGCGTGGATCGGATAAACCTAAAAAGAAAACTCTTTATAAGTTATCGGCGTCACTTCCAGAAAAATTGACCGAAGGAAGACGGCGTGTGTCGGATGCTGCCCTTTCAGATATGCCACTATCTGTTTCTGATTGGTGCGAAATCGCTGCGGTAAGTGAAGGTATCGTACGGGGTATGATTAAAGCAGGGATGATGACGGTAGTGGAGGTATATGGCGAAGAAGCATTTATATCACCGGATATTGACTTGCAGAGAGCGTCACTTTCAAAAGAGCAACGTGATGCCGCCGATCACATAAATTTACAACAAAAAAGTGATACATATAAATGTGTACTGTTGGAAGGTGTCACAGGCAGCGGTAAAACAGAGGTTTACTTTGAAGCCGTTGCTGAAGCATTAAAAGATAAAACAGCACAGGTCCTGGTTCTTGTTCCGGAAATAGCCCTCACTGCACAATGGCTAGATCGATTTGAAGAACGTTTTGGATCTGTGCCAGTAATTTGGCATTCTGAGATGACCCCTGCGCAAAGAAGACGCGCATGGTGGGCGACCATTCGTGGTGAGGCACGTGTGATTGTCGGTGCCCGGTCGGCGTTATTTTTACCGCTTGTTAATTTAAAACTTGTGATTGTCGACGAAGAGCATTCGCAGACCTTTAAGCAGGATGAAGGGGTAATGTATAATGGACGTGATATGGCCGTGGTACGTGCCATGCAATC
This sequence comes from Kordiimonadaceae bacterium, assembly GCA_018699075.1. Classification (GTDB taxonomy): domain Bacteria; phylum Pseudomonadota; class Alphaproteobacteria; order Sphingomonadales; family Emcibacteraceae; genus Pseudemcibacter. The sequence continues at coordinate 4,298 of JABIPV010000357.1, forward strand.
ACATTGCACAATTATCCTGGCTTCAGCGACCCCGTCACTGGAAACCATGATTAATGCGGAAAATGAAAAATATGATTGGCTTTATTTGGGCGAACGACATGGTCCTGCCGAGCTTCCGGATATGTCATGTGTTGATTTGCGCCAGCATAAATTAAAAAGTGGTTCGTGGATAAGTGCACCATTAAAGGAAGAGCTGAAAGAAAATTTGGCTCGCGGGGAGCAATCACTTTTATACTTAAATAGGCGCGGCTATGCGCCGCTGACACTTTGCCGAAGTTGCGGTCATCGGATGGAGTGCCCCCATTGTTCCGCGTGGCTGGTAGAACATCATAAATTTAAGAAACTTGAATGTCATCATTGTGGATTTAACCGAAGACTTCCAGAGGAGTGCCCTGGATGCGCAGCAAAAGATAGTATGGTCGCCGTAGGTCCCGGCGTAGAACGTGTGGCAGAAGAATTGCAGCTTTTATTTCCAGATGCACGCTTAGCTGTTATGTCCAGCGATGAAATATCGTCACCAAAAGCTTTAAAAGCCATGGTTGATGATATTGAAAACCATAATGTGGATTTTATTGTCGGAACACAGATCGTGACCAAAGGTTATCATTTTCCAATGTTAACTTTAGTGGGTGTGATTGATGCGGACCTTGGTATGTCGGGCGCGGACCCAAGGGCGGCGGAACGTACATGGCAACAGCTAGAACAAGTGGCGGGACGTGCAGGACGTGCGGAACATGCAGGACGGGTTATTTTTCAAACATATGCACCAGACCATCCGGTTTTAAAAGCGATTGTATCGGGGGATAAGGATATGTTCCTTGAGCAAGAAGCGGCAGAACGCGAAGCGCAAAATTTACCCCCATATGGAAAACTCGCGTCACTTATATTATCTGGGCCAGATAAAAATAATATAATCACTGTTTCCAAACAATTAGCACGCGTCGCCCCACATCATGATAATATTACCGTACTTGGCCCTGTTGCAGCGCCACTATCTTATTTACGGGGTAATCATAGATACCGTTTTTTAATTAAAGCAAATGCCAATGTGAAACTTCAACTGGAAATTAGAAATTGGTTGGATAAATTACCTAAGAGCCGAGGGGTAAAAATTCAAATCGATATTGATCCATATAGCTTTTATTAAAACCTCAAATATAGATAACTATATTCTTTTGAAAAATAACATAGTTATAAGAATCATCCTGCGCAAAGTGAGGATTTTTAAGGCTATGGGCGCTTAATGTTTTAAGCATTGCATTTTAGGTGCATTGACCCACTTTACTTTGAAGGTAGACGAGAAAAGTTCGGATTAATAGCTCCTATATTATTTCAATAAATACTTTAAATGAAATTGTTATTTTAACTCAAGGCATTATATTGTTTTAAATCAACATAACAACAAATGATGATCCATGATAAATTTTCAATATGCATGAGCTATGTTTTTAAAGGGATTAAAAGAAAAAATTTAATTGGATTAAATTGCTCTATTGCAGTCTTTAGAACACTGTGCTAGGTATCGCCCGACTAATGATAATTTATAGCGGTTTATTCCCTTGTTATTTTTCAAAAAAATGGCAATTTTTATGGGCTAGACAGCGTATATATTATGATAATTATATCTTTCGAATGATTCTCTAATTTCTAGAATTATTCATAACGAATAAGGAAGACATCAAAGTGTCATCTGAGAATACAGATT
>JABIPV010000360.1 GCA_018699075.1 Kordiimonadaceae bacterium
CCCTAAAACATTTTTAACAGGCGTCGCTTTAAGTTGTCTTTTGATGGCATGCGCAGCTGAAAATACTGAACAAGCCACTGAACAAGCTGATGAGGCACATGAACAAGTTGCTGCATCTATGATCCCAGATCCTTACGTACGGGGTTCTGATGCTTTATCCCCTGACCGTACCCCCCCACATCCAGCAAAGGACAGTTTTGGCTTAAATCCTGAAACAGGCATTTTTAAACATCCGGCTGCAACACCTGAACAACACGACCCGCAACCTTTTGAAGGACAGCTGGAATATTGGGGTGATCAGGATTATGCCCATAATATGAATGTGGAAGCCTATTATCCAATTACGGTTGAACCTTTTCACACATGGCAGAATATTGTCGATTTTGACGGACGTCGTTATATGTATCAATATGTGCGCCGTGATTTAAAAATATTTGACATCACAGACCCAAAAGACATCACAGTACTTCTCGCCAAGGGCGCACAGTGGGGGCCAAATGGCCCTGCTGATTTTGAAACAAACCCATACCCAGAAGATGAAATGTTTGGTGCGGCAACAATTCAATGGAGCAAATCTGAAAATGCTTATGTAATGGTTCAAGCATACGAAGTACGCCGTTTTGGTCTGCTTCATGATAAACGCACAGAACCTGAAAATGTTGAAGCGATCAGAAAATCACCACATTTAAAAGGTTTTAAAGTTTACCGTATGGATGGTCCACTGCCAGAAGAATGGACATTAATTTCTGAGCGCACTACTGATCTTGCCACCCCAAACGCACCGATCGGCGAACAACAAGGAAGCGGCGTACGCGATCTTCCCCAGTGGCGCGGCGGTCAATATATGTTTGTCGCCGCTGCACCTGATGATGCCCATGCGCTAACAGAATACCCGAATGATCTTTATTCCGCAGGTTATCAGGCATGGGATATGTCCGACCCAGCCAACCCTACTTTTGTTGGCTCGATCACTATGCCGGGACAAATCCTTGGCGATCCTGAACATGAAGCCGTATTTAAGGCTAATGAGCGCGCAGGAAACCGTACCAGTTGGTTCGGGGCACGTATGTCACTCTTTATCCCCACTCCTCCTGATGAAGGCGGTAAATATGGATACGCGGCCATGGGCGGAATGGGTTTTTACGTAGTTGATATTTCAGATCCTGCCAATATGACGGTCGTAAGTCATTTAAATTTCCCGGCAAGTGTTGCAGGAACCGAGGGTGACTTCATTGATATCAGCCAAGTTAAAAGCAGTGGCCTTATTTATTTCCAAGGCTACCCTTTAAATAGCGATTGTTGGGAAGCCTATAAAGACGTTCATATCATTGATGTAAACGATCCAGAAAATCCAAAGAAAATTGGCGTTCTGCCAAGGCCATCTGCGCCTGAAGGCGCGCCATTTACAGATTATTGCCAACGCGGTGGTAGCTTTGGACCAAAGCGTACGGGTTATTACACCCAGCCGGGCGAATCCCGTGAAGGCATTTTACCTTTCAATTTTTATAATGCTGGCCTTCAAGTATTTGATGCGACAGACCCTGCAAACCCGACTTTAGGTGCTTATTTCGTTCCACGATTTGACGAAGAAAACGTGCCGGATTATGCTCTTGGTAACTTAAGTCATAGCGTTTATGTTGAATATGATCGCAACTTATTCTGGCTTTTCACAAATCATGGTATCTATCTGCTTTCTAGTCCTATGCTAAGTGAGCCGAGTTTTGATATGCCAGAAAAAGCGTGGCCTCCCCGACCTTAAAGGCCCTAATATTCTGCTAATTTAATTCCAGCGGATCATTGACGATCGTTTGCCAATCTTTGAGATTTTCAAACATCGCTTTGATCCGTTTTTTATGTTGGGGCAATCCCGCCAAATTATGCATTTCATCGGGGTCTGATTTTAAATAAAAAAGTTGCGTTTTGTTAATTTCGGGATAATGAATCAGTTTATAATCGTCGGTACGAAGCATGCGCTGAAAATGTTTATAGCTGCCGTAAATACTGTCAAAGATTTGTTTCTTTTCCCCCCTCACTAATGATGCAATACTTGGTGCCTGAACACTGGTTGGAATATCTAATCCTGCCATCTCTACTGCGGTCGGGAAAACACTATTAATATAAAACATACCTTTAATGCTTATATTTTTTGGTACCATTGGGCCCTTAATAATAAAAGGCGCTCTAATACTATGGTCATATTGATTTTGTTTGCCCAGTAATCCGTGTTTACCAACGGCTAAACCATGATCAGATGTAAAAATTACCAGGGTATTATCCGCTTTACCCGACGCTTCCAAAGCATCAAGGATCCGACCTATTTGCGCGTCCGTATGTTCAATCATGGCATAATATTCGCCAATGAACTTTTGAATAATTTCTGGTGTACGAGGATATGGAGCCAGCAACTCATCACGGATTAAATGATCCCCTTCGTTAAAGGGGTGTTCAGGGGCAAAATTATTTGGCACATCAATCGTGTCTGCCAAATACCTTTTAACATACTCGTCTGGTGATTGGCGTGGATCATGCGGCGCCAAAAACGCCACATACATCATAAATGGTTTTTCACTATCCACTTGCTTTTCTAGAAAATCAGTAGCCACATCAGCGATCATTTCGCTGGTATGTTTTTCGGCTTTATATTTAGTATATTTTACTTTTGCTGAGGGATTATAATCTATAAACGCAGCATTCCACTGCCCGCCTTCTTCCAATGTGGACATTCCGCCGTCAAATATGGCTTTACCCGTAGAAAAACTACGTTCAATAATTTCTAGTGGTAAATGCCATTTTCCCGACATAAATGTTTCATATCCCGCATCTTTAAATGTTTCACCAAACATTTTAAATTCTGACGCGTCTTTACCATTTTGATCATCTTCAAGCCCCATGCCAGTGCTATATAAATGACGACCTGTATTAATCATCCTTCTACTTGGTGCGCACACAGCTGGTGACCATGATCCTTGATTAAATACATGGGTAAAGCTCATGCCATTTTGCGCTAGTCGGTCCAGATTTGGTGTTGAAATTCGTTGGTTACCTAATTGGTGAACCGTGTTTTGCGTTTGATCATCGGTTAATATAAATAGCACATTCAGTGGTTTCTCTGCGGCGCATAAAGTAATGACACCAAAATTGAAGGCCATAATTTGGACGACTAACTTCGAAAGAAATTTCATATTTAATTTCTCCAGAATTTTGGCGAGAATAAAACCAATACCGCAAAAAGCTCAAGCCGTCCAAGAAGCATACCAAAAGATAATAACCATTTAGATATATCAGGAAGTTCCTGGAAAGTACCTGACGGGCCAATAATTGGTCCAAGCGCCGGCCCGACATTCGCCATTGCCGTCCCTGCACCGGAAACAGCTGTGACAAAATCAAGTCCTGTCAAGGCAAGACATAATGAAAGTAAAATAAAACATACGACAAAAAGAAATAAATAGGAAAGCACAGAACCCGTGACACTTTCTTCAATTGGTCCGCCGTTATAACGGGGAATGAATATGCCGTTTGGCCGAAGTAGTTTTTGAAAATTTGCCTTACACATGGACACCAAAACCTGAAATCGGAATATTTTGATGCCGCACGATGTGGACCCCGCACAGCCGCCAATAAACATCATGAAAAAGAATAACATAATCGGCATCGTACCCCATGCCGTGTAATCCGTTGTTGCATATCCCGTCCCCGTTAAAATGGAAACGACATTGAACACCGTATATCTTAGTGCTTCTTCAAAATCATATATATTGTTGGTCCAAACCCATATGGTCATTAAGGCCACTAATATAAGTAACAGGGCAATGAACCACCGCACTTGGCTATCATGATAAAAGCCTTTGCTCTGTCCCCTAAGGAGTTTCAAATATAGTAAAAAGGGCAAACTACCTACGATCATGAAAAAGGTCACAGTATAATCGATCAGGGCACTATCAAAATGACCTATTGAGCCATCGGACGTTGAAAACCCACCAGTGGCAATGGTTGTAAAGGAATGGCAAACCGCTTCAAAAGGTGTCATCCCCGCCAACCAAAATGTCACAGCACAAATAATTGTCAGCGCCACATAGAGAAGGGATAGAGCCGACGCGAGTTGTGTCGCACGCGGCAAAAACTTATCGGACACATCGAAGCTTTCAATTTTGAAGAGCTGCATTCCCCCAATTTGCAGGATCGGCAAAATGGCAACCGCCATCACGATGATTCCTACACCACCAAACCATTGAAGCAAACTTCGCCATAAAAGAATACCTGGCGGCGCACCGTCAAGTCCCGTGATCACCGTTGATCCTGTTGTTGAAATTCCTGACATTGCTTCGAAATAAGCGTCAGTATAACTTAATGAAAGTTCTGAAAACACAAAGGGAAGCGCGCCGAAAGCCGGCATTAACAACCATGAGACAAAAGTTAGCAAAAAGGCTTGCTGAACAGTGAATTCTTCATATTCACCGCGGTTGCTCAAATAAAGACTACTGCCAAAGAAAACCACAATACCCGAAATTAATGGAAAGACTTGCCAGTCCGGATTACCAACCGCGAGATCAACCGCGACGGGAAGCAACATCCCTAATCCAATTATCAGCAGGAAAATTCCAGATACCATCCAGATCGGACGAAAATCTATCAAATGTCTCGCCCTTTCATCAACTAACCCCTTAAGGTATTTAGTGGTCCCACCACCGCCAGAAATTCACGGCGGGTTTTTTCATCAGTTCTAAAGGCACCTGCCATCCGGCTGGTCACCATGGAAACCCCTTGCTTATTTATTCCTCTGGTGCTCATACATTCATGTGTCGCTTGAATGACAACTCCAACGCCAAGTGGTTCTAGTATTTCCTGAATACAATCAGCAATTTCAGCTGTCATTTTTTCTTGGACCTGAAGCCTTTTGGCATAAGTTTCAACCACACGCGCAAGCTTGCTAATACCTACCACTTTATTTTTCGGTAAATAACCAACGTGAGCGTGCCCGACAATTGGTGCCATATGATGTTCACAGTGTGACGAAAAAGGAATGTCGCGCAGCACAACCATTTCATCATAACCACTTACTTCTTCAAAAGTACGCGAAAGGTAATCATGGGGGTTGTCCTCATAACCCTTATAAAATTCATCATAAGATTTCACCACACGTTTTGGCGTATCCAATAATCCCTCACGGTCCGGATCTTCACCCGCATATTTCAGCAGGATACGGACAGCATCCTCTGCTTCTTCACGGCTTGGTTTATTTTTTGAATTTTGACCCAAGATAAATCCTAAC
>JABIPV010000116.1 GCA_018699075.1 Kordiimonadaceae bacterium
CGGTGTTGAAGAACAGCGTCCTATGTGGCGCCGTGCAGTATCTACGGTAAGCGGTAATCTTGGCGAGGTGGTTGGTGAAGTTTATGTTTCCAAACATTTTACACCAGATACAAAAGCCCGCATGGTTGAGCTTGTAGATAACCTAATTAAATCATATGAGCTTAGTATTAAGAACTTAGATTGGATGGGTGAAGAAACCAAACAAAAAGCTTTAATTAAGCTTTCAAAATTTACGCCTAAAATTGGCTATCCTGATGTCTGGAAAGATTATTCTAAACTGGTTATTCAGCCAGATGACCTTGTGGGTAATATAACCAGGTCCGCACTTGTCGTTCATAACCGTGAGCTTGGAAAACTTGGTGGTCCGATTGATAAAACCGAATGGGGAATGACACCGCAAACGGTTAATGCCTATTATAATCCTACCATGAATGAAATTGTATTTCCGGCCGCCATATTGCAACCGCCATTCTTTTTTAAAACAGCAGACAATGCCATTAATTATGGTGGTATTGGTGGTGTGATTGGTCATGAAATTGGCCATGGTTTTGATGACAGCGGCAGTCGTTATAATGGCGATGGAAAACTGGAAAACTGGTGGACAGACAACGATAAAGAGAAGTTTAAACTACGTACTGATGCACTTGTTGCTCAATATGATGCTTATGAACCTGTTGAAGGTGTAAATGTGAACGGCGCTTTTACTTTAGGAGAAAATATTGGTGACTTAAGCGGTCTTAGTATTGCTTATAAAGCCTATAAAATCTCATTGAACGGAGCTGAAGCTCCGGTGATTGATGGCCTAACGGGTGATCAACGCTTTTTCATTGGGTGGGCCCAGGCATTCTTGGGTAAAATTCGCGAAGAAGCTCTTGTCGAACAGATCAGAACCGATCCCCATTCTCCGACGGAATACCGGGTTAATGGTATTGTTTATAATGTGGATGCTTTTTATGAAGCCTTTAATGTAGGGCCGGAACATGCGTTATATATTAAACCTGAAGACCGGGTCCGTATTTGGTAACGATTGATAAAAAAACGATTAAAGGCGAACTTTCGAGTTCGCCTTTAATTATTGACTATTTTGAATTCTGAGTAAATCTTCCCTAAGAAAGGCCCAGTTACTGGTGGCGAGTACCATATTGGTCCCGCGATCCTCATTCCAATGTTCTTTTGATTCCGCCGTATAAAATAAGAAAAGCTGTCTTGCAAAAACGATATAATGCTCTGGACTTGACGGGTTTGTATAACCTTGTGCAATTCCAACCGGGTCATAACCACCAAACTGTGGTGCATAAACATCCGGTTTTACGGCAAATTTATCGCGGTTTCCTAAGTTAGAAAAGAACCAAGTGGAGCCTGCCCAATCCACTTGAAATTCAGGAATACCAATGATGGGACCACCATCATCAAAATAGGCCACGGCATCATAACCATTGATGGCGATATTTTTATCTGTATTAAAAATAACGCTATCAGCCACATAATCTTGGGCCGCATAATAAAATGATAGCGCGCCAAAAATTGAGATAACCAGTGCGGAGACCGTCAGTAGTATGCGAGAAAAATTTGTCATATTTAATTACCTTGTTGGCACAGGCTCAGCACCGCTGTAATCATAAAACCCGCGCCCAGTTTTACGACCAAGCCAACCGGCTTCTACATATTTCACCAAAAGCGGACAGGGACGATATTTACTATCTCCTAGACCATCATAGAGTACCTGCATAATTGAAAGACAGGTATCAAGTCCAATAAAATCTGCTAGCTTTAAAGGTCCCATAGGATGATTAGTTCCAAGTTCCATGCCAAGGTCGATATCTTTAATGGTGCCTACACCCTCATATAAAGTATAAGCAGCTTCATTAATCATCGGCATTAAAATCCGGTTGACGATAAAGCCTGGAAAATCTTCTGATGTTGTGCTTTTCTTACCAAGGTTTTTGACAATAGTTTCGACCGATTGGTATGTTTCATCGTCCGTCGCTATGCCTCGGATGATTTCTACAAGAACCATGATTGGAACAGGGTTCATAAAATGAACACCAATGAATTTTTCCGGTCTGCCGGAAACAGACGCTAGCCTAGTTACTGAAATGGACGATGTGTTGGTTGCCATTATGGCATCCGGTTTCATAATTCCGCTTAGCTCTTTAAAGATAGATTTTTTTATCTCTTCGTTTTCTGTGGCGGCTTCTATGGCTAAGTCAACTTGGTCAAAATCTGAAAGGCTAACGCTGGTGGTGATTTTTGCAAAAGCGGCTTGATACTCAGCTTCTGTGATGGCTTCCTTGGTCACTTGCCGCTGCATATTTTTTTCTATGACGGCAACTGCTTTATCAAGCGCTTCACGGCTGATATCGCTAAGCAGGACATCATATCCTGATAAGGCAAAGACATGGGCGATACCGTTGCCCATTTGTCCTGCGCCAATGACACCAACTGATTTCACCATTAAGATAACTCCTTATCCAGTTCAGGTAATGCGTTAAATAAATCGGCGACAAGGCCGTAATCTGCCACTTGGAAAATCGGTGCTTCTTCGTCCTTATTTATGGCAACAATCACTTTACTGTCCTTCATTCCTGCTAAATGCTGAATAGCACCAGAAATGCCGACGGCGATGTATAAATCAGGTGCAACGATTTTACCTGTTTGACCCACTTGATAATCATTGGGTACATAACCCGCATCTACGGCCGCACGTGACGCACCAATGGCCGCACCAATTTTATCTGCAACACTTTCAATTAGCGCGAAGTTTTCACCGCTGCCCATCCCTCGACCACCTGAAATGATGATTTTGGCGCTGGTCAGTTCGGGGCGCTCTGATTTGCTAAGCTCGGCACCAACAAAACTTGATAGGCCAGGATTTGCGGCGCCATCAATATTTTCAATTTCTGCTGAACCACCTTCGATATTTGCGGCTGCAAAAGCAGTGGTTCTTACGGTGATAAGTTTTTTAGCATCAGAACTTTGCACCGTTGCAATGGCATTACCGGCGTAAATAGGCCGTTTAAAGGTATCATTGCTTTCTACTGATATAATGTCCGAAATTTGCGACATATCAAGTAAGGCCGCGACCCGAGGCATAAAGTTTTTACCAGTTGTAGTCGCGGCGACGAGGATCTGATCATATCCGTCTGCAAGTCCAACGATCAATGGTGCAATCACTTCCGCAAGGGGATGTTCATAATCGGCATGATCTGTGACAAGAACTTTTGCGACGCCGTCAATCTTTGAGGCGCTTTCGACCACTGAAGTACAGCCAGAGCCGGCGACAAGTATATGAATGTCACTATTAAAAGCGGCAGCCGCCGTAACGGCATTAAGGGTGCTGTCTTTAATTTTGCTATTATCATGATCTGCTATAACAAGTGTGGTCATTTTATAGTACTCCCGCTTCATCGCGCAGTTTGGAGACTAGTTCCGCAACGCTTTCAACAATTACCCCAGCACTTCTGCCTGCGGGTTCTTCTACTTTTAAAGTGGTAACCCGTGAGGTGGTATCAACCCCGTAATCTGAGGGTGTTTTTTCAATCAGTTCTTTACGTTTGGCTTTCATTATATTGGGAAGTGAAGCGTAACGTGGTTCATTTAGCCGGAGGTCCGATGTAATTACGGCGGGTAAGTTAAGTTTAACTGTCTCTAAGCCGCCATCAATTTCGCGGGTGACGTTAACTGTGTTTCCGTCCATTTTAACTTCCGAAGCAAAAGTTCCTTGCCCCCAACCAAGTAGTGCAGCGAGCATTTGACCCGTTTGATTACAATCATCATCAATGGCTTGTTTGCCCATCATCACTATTTCAGGATTCTCTTCAGCGACAATTGCTTTTAAGATTTTGGCAACCGCAAGCGGTTCCACCTGGTCATCGGTTTTCACCAGTATGGCACGGTCAGCGCCCATTGCCAGGGCCGCTCGAAGGGTTTCCTGCGCTTGTTGTGGTCCAACGGATACCGCGATAATTTCGGTTGCAGTTCCCCCTTCTTTAAGGCGGATTGCTTCTTCAACCGCAATTTCATCGAAAGGATTCATGGACATTTTAACGTTGGCAAGCTCAACGCCGCTATTGTCCGATTTGACACGTACTTTAACGTTATAGTCAATGACGCGTTTAACGGGGACTAGAATTTTCATTGATCGATATACTCCGATTTTCAGTATGATTATTATCTTCATACTATAATATCAAATCCAGCTTATTCAATGACAATAAGGGATAAAAATCAGAATGAAGCCACTTTGACATTCTACTCTGAACAGACTACGGTCTCAGGATATAAAAAAATAAAAACGGGACGAGAAATGAAATATAATTTTAAGAAAATTTTTGCTGGATTACTGCTCTCTTTATTAACCTCTTCATTTGCACTCGCAGAAAGTTATGTGCGGTTTGAACAGGACGGTCAAACGTCATGGGGCGAACTCAAAGGGGCTATTATACACCAGTTATCAAATGCCCCATATCTTGGTGGTTCGCCAACTGGTCAAACCGTAATTAGATCAGAAGTAAAATTAATGGCGCCTGTTGATCCAAAGGATGTTTATATGACGGGTTTTAATTATGAAGATCATATTCCCGAAGACCAAAAAACCACGACTTACCCCGGCCTTTTCATGGTGCCGGCAGGAACACTAATCGGACCTGAGGACGATATTATACATCCTGCTGATAGTAACATTATTGGCTATGAAGCAGAAAGCGTAATTGTGATCGGTAAGCGGGCAAAGGATGTTTCCGTAGAAGACGCCAGTGATTATATCTTCGGCGTCACAGCAGGAAATGATGTTTCTGCCAGAGACTGGATCCCGGCCGACATACAGTGGTTTCGCGGTAAAGGAGCCGCAGGCTTTAATTCTGTAGGGCCGGTGCTTCAAACGGGTCTGGATTATAAAAACCTTAATTTAACGGCGCGTCTTAATGGCGAAGTACGTCAGCGCGGCAATACATCAAAAATGATCCACAATTTTGATAAAATGGTCAGTTATATATCGACGTATTTTGTGCTCAATCCGGGTGATTTAATCTGGTCGGGTACTATTGGCACATCAGAAACACTGCATGTGGGTGATGTTTACGAAGTAGAAATTGAAGGCGTAGGAATTTTAACAAATAAAGTAGTTCAAGGAAAATAATAAATGAATATAAAGTCAACAGTGGCGGGCATTATTGCCGCACTTACAATCGTGGGCAGCGCATCTGCTGATAATTATGTACGTTACGAGCAAAATGGCATGGTGTCTTGGGGAGAACTTGAGGGCTCAACCATTCATCAATTAAGTGATGCGCCTTATTTAGAAGGTAAACGAACAGGTACATCGGTTGAGAAATCCAGTGTAAAACTGAAAGCCCCCGTAGATCCTAAGCTTTCATTTATGACGGCCTTTAATTATAGCTCCCATAAAAAAGAAACATTTGGTATCACTCAGGATACAACCAAAAAACCGGGACTATTCACTGTTCCGGTTGGCTCAATCATAGGCCCTGAAGATGATATGGTTCGACCGTTAGGTGCTACAAACTTTCATTATGAAGCGGAAATGGTGATCGTGATTGGTAAAAAGGCAGAAAATGTACCGCTCGAAGAAGCCGGAGATTATATATTTGGTGTGACCATCGGTAATGATGGATCAGAACGTGACTGGCAAGCAAATGACATCCAGTGGACGAGGGCGAAGGGAACAAAGAATTTTAACCCCGTTGGTCCTCACTTGGTTACAGGCCTTGATCACACTGACCTTGATATTGAAGGTCGTCATAACGGCGTTAAATCACAAGGAGCCAATTCATCGGGTATGATTTTTAATTTCAATTATATGGTTCATTATATTTCCCAGTATTTCACATTGGAACCTGGTGATGTGATCTGGTCCGGCACCATGGGTGACACTGGGCCCATGCAGCCGGGTGATACTTATGAAATCACCGTGGAAGGCATCGGAACCCTTAAGAACAAGTTAGTTCAAGGGAAGTAAAGTTTTCTTAATCGAAAAAGCCCCGTTAATCGTAGCGGGGCTTTTTTATGCCATAAGCGCTTTTGCGGAAATATTTACGATAAAGGCGATCAGATAGGCTAAGCCAAAAAGGTAACCAGTCATAAAAGCAGTCCAGCCCCAGCTGTTGGTTTCTCTACGCGCTGTTGCCAGTGTAGCGAGGCACTGCGGCGCGTAAACAAACCAGGCAAGGAACGCAAGCGCGGTTGAAAGCGGCCAAGCGTTTTGTAGTACGGTGGCAAGGCTTTGTGCCACCTGATCTTCGTCACCCTGAAGTGCGTATACGGTGCCCAGTGCGCTCACGGCGACTTCACGGGCGGCCATACCGGGCACGAGGGCAATGGAGATTTCCCAGTTAAAGCCAAGCGGTGCAAAAATATGTTGTAAAGTGCGTCCAATCATTCCAGCGAAGCTATAGTAAATATCCGCTTCTGGGGCATCTTTTGGTGCATTAGGATATAGGGTTAAAGCCCAAAGGGCGATGGCGGCATATAAAATAATGGTACCCGCGCGTCTTAAGAAAGCCCGCACCCTTTGCCATAGTCCGATGAGTAGGTGATTGAGGCGTGGAACTTGATATTTAGGAAGCTCCATCAGAAACGGCTGTAAGGTGCCTTTGGTGATGGTTGCTTTCATCACGGCGGCAACGATGATCGCGCTAACGATGCCCGCCATATAAAGAGAGAAAAAGACAAGTCCCTGTAGGCCGAAGAAACCAAACACAGTTTGATTGGGGATAAAGGCGGAGATCAATAAAGTGTAAACAGGCAGCCGTGCTGAACATGTCATTAGGGGAGCAATCATTATCGTCGTAATGCGGTCACGGTGATTGGCGATTGTGCGGGCCGCCATAATACCGGGAATAGCGCAAGCAAAACTGGACAGCAACGGAATAAATGCACGACCATTAAGACCCACCTTGGCCATAAGTTTATCCATGATAAAGGCGGCACGGGCCATATAACCACTGGCTTCCAGAACTAATATGAATGCAAAAAGAATGATGATTTGCGGTAGAAACACGAGCACACTACCAATACCGGCAATAAGGCCATCTTGAATAAAACTTCTGAAAATACCGTCCGGGATATATGTAGCAACTGCCTCCCCTAATATGGCAAATCCACCTTCGATCATATCCATTGGTCCCTCGGCCCAACTGAATACCGCTTGGAACATAAAGAATAGCATGGCGAAGAATATAATAGGTCCCGCAACCGGATGAAGAGCAACTTTATCCAAACTGCGGGTAACTTTATGTTGCCCGCCTTCTGCTATCTGTACCAGTTTGGTGATGCGTCCGGCTTCTTTTTGCAAGGCACGCGTCGATGCATCAGGTAATGATTTTCTCGGTTTTTCGTATGATGAGCGGTCGCGGTCCAATAATTCTTTCAGTGCATTAATGCCACTATGACGTACGGCTATGGTCGTAATTACCCGAAGGCCTAGTTCTTCGGAGAGACGTTTAACGTCAATTTCAATGCCATCGCGTGTTGCCAAATCATGCATATTTAAAGCGATGATCATCGGAAGCCCTAAATTCCGAAGTTCTAAGACAAGACGCAAATGCACACGTAAGTTAGAGGCATTTACCACGCAGATTAGAACTTCTGGCTGTTGTTCACTGTCATGTGCGCCGGTGATAACTTCACGGCTAACGGTTTCGTCTAAACTTCTGTCATTGAGGCTGTATAAACCGGGAAGGTCGATCAATTTAATATTATGGCCTGCCTCAGTGGTGACGATACCTGAACGACGTTCCACCGTTACGCCGGGGTAATTGGCTACTTTTTGGTGGCTGCCTGTTAATGTATTAAAAAGCGAACTTTTGCCTGAATTTGGGGCACCTATTAGTGCTGCTCGAAGGGTTGTCATAACTTTTCTCTTGGGGCGAGGATGATGGCTTCTGCCTCAGTTCTTCTAAGAGCAATGGTCATGGTGCCAATTTTTACTGCTAACGGATCGCGGCCAATGGGACCTTGATGTAAAAGTTCAACATTTAATCCTTCTTCAAAACCAATCTCAAGAAGGCGGTCTTCCAAATCTGCGGCGAATTCTTGATCTTCTATGCGGGATGTATCAAAGCCCCCAATAGTACTCGATTGACCAATTTTCAAATCACTTAAATATTTTATCATTATGTACCGCTAGTTAATTATCATTCTTAATATCATTTAGTCTTAAAGGATTTTGCCTATGAATCAAACAAAATAATATGATATGGATCAAGGATATCTAAAGGAGCAAAATATTATGTCGTTTGATTTAACAGAACAGGTTGCCATTGTAACAGGTGCTGGTGCGGGATTAGGACGTGAGTATGCCCTCACCCTTGCAGAAAGAGGAGCCCTCATAGTCGTCAATGATGTTGCAGGGGCGCACAGCGTCAAGGCAGAGATTGAAGCAAAAGGCGGAATAGCCATTGCAAATAAAGGTGACGTAAGTGTTGCTTCTGATATGTTTCAGATGGCGGAGCAAATAAAAGAGGCGTTTGGCCGTGTCGATATTTTGGTCAATAACGCTGGTATTTTACGCGATAAATCTTTTGTTAAAATGAATCTTGAAGATTTTAGTGCCGTATTAAATGTTCATTTAATGGGCAGTGTCCATGTGACAAAAGCCGTACTTCCAATGATGCAAGAAGCTGGATATGGCCGAATCATAATGGTGTCATCATCTAGTGGTGTATACGGCAATTTTGGTCAGAGCAATTATGGTGCTGCGAAAATGGCGATGGTTGGCCTGATGAATACCTTTAAGCTAGAGTTTGCAAAATACAATATACACGTTAATTCATTGGTGCCTATTGCCGCGACAAAGATGACAGAAAATATACTGCCTGAAGAGGCACTTGATGTATTAGATCCTAAGCTGGTCGCGCCAGCGGTTATATTTTTATCAGGCATGGATGCGCCAAATGGTGAAATTATCTCTGCGGGGGCAGGTTCGTTCTCACATATTAGAATTGTAGAAAGTGAGGGACTATACCTTGGAGAGCAATCAACGGCAGAAATGATTGCAGAAAATTGGTCAAAAATAACAAATCCGCTGGACGAAAAATCAATCGCCAGCGGACCTGAGCATAGTTTAAAATTTATTTCTAAGGCGCTCTCGCGTTCTTAAGAAAAATTATTCAGTATCAAATTTGATACCTTGAGCAAGCGGAAGTTCAGTAGAATAGTTGACTGTGCTTGTCATGCGGCGCATGTAACCACGCCATGCGTCTGAGCCACTTTCGCGGCCGCCGCCTGTTTCTTTTTCGCCGCCAAATGCGCCGCCGATTTCAGCGCCACTGGTGCCGATGTTTACATTGGCGATACCGCAATCACTACCTGTTTCAGACGTAAATATTTCTGCTTCAAGAATATTTGTCGTGAAGATCGCTGAAGAAAGACCTTGTGGTACATCATTTTGACGGAAGATTGCATCATCAAGATCTGTATATTTAAATACATATAAAATTGGTGCGAATGTTTCTGTTTTAACATTGTCTACTTCGCCGTTCATTTCAACAAGTGCAGCATTTACATAATAAGCATTTGGATATTCAGCTTCCATTGCACGGCCGCCACCGGTTACGTCACCGCCATTTGATTTCGCAACTTCGAGGGCTTTTTCCATGTTGTTAAAGCTATCTTCGTCAATCAATGGGCCCATAAGCGTATTTTCATCAAGTGGGTTACCAATTGAAACACCAGCGAAGGCCTTTTTGATGCGCGGAATAAGATCATCATATACATCCGCATGAACGAACAGACGACGTGTTGTTGTACAGCGTTGACCACATGTGCCAACGGTTCCAAATACAATTCCTTGGAAAGCAAGGTCAAGGTCGGCGTTTGCTGTAACTGTGATGGCGTTGTTACCACCAAGTTCAAGAATTGATTTACCAAAACGTTTAGCAACATTGGCACCAACGATCTTACCCATGGCAGAGCTACCAGTCGCACTGATCAGCGCAACGCGTTCATCAGCTACAAGCGTTTCACCAATATCGCGGTCACCAGTAAGTACTTGAGAAAGGCCAACCGGGGCATCATCGCCAAATTCAGCACAGGCAAGATCGAATAGTTTTTGACAAGCAAGAGCCGTTACAGGAGATTTTTCAGAAGATTTCCAAATTGTTGTGTTACCACATACAAGGGCAAGCGCCGCATTCCATGACCAAACAGCGACAGGGAAATTAAAAGCACTGATGATACCAACAGGGCCAAGTGGCTGCCAGATTTCACGCATTTTATGTAGCGGACGTTCTGAAACAATAGTTAGACCATGAAGCATGCGGCTTTGGCCAACAGCATAGTCACAGATGTCGATCATTTCCTGAACTTCACCAAGACCTTCTTGATAAATCTTACCCGCTTCAAGCGTTACAAGTGAACCAAGAGCTTCTTTCTTATCACGCAGGATATTACCTAGGATACGAACGAGTTCACCGCGACGTGGTGCGGGAACTTTACGCCATGATTTAAATGCTTCTACAGATTTGGCAATCTTTGCTTCTGTTTCTGCAACAGTGTCTTTTCTGACATTGGCAATTACTGCACCATCAATGGGGCTAAATACTTTAAGGTCGCCGCCTTTTACGTCGGTATCGGTTAAACCTAAAGCATCAAAAATTTCTTGGGTGTTCATCATATCAATATTCCTGGTTCTATAATTAAGTCTTTTTATCGGTTAAGTCTTTAACAGGTTTTAAGCCCTGTTGGCCAATAATTCTTTTTAATGATTACGCGACTAATGTTTACATTATCCGTAGTAAAATAGAATTTTGGGTCGTTTTTAGTTAGTGTTTTAAATTTACTATGCTTTTATTGTTCATTCGAACGATATATATTATTTTATGAACAAGTGTCAATAATAAATGAACAAAAAATCAATTTATAATACAAATGTGGTTCAATTTATGGCATTCTATTGAACTTTGATGATAGTATCATATGACTTTCAGTTTTTAGGACGCCGTCAAGCATAGCAATGTTGGTAAGTACTTCATCCATTTGTTGGTGATTCTGTGTACGAACAAGTATCATGAAGTTTATATTACCAGCGACAGTGGCAAGGCAATCTACCTCAGCCATATTATAGAGGGAATCCTCAATAAGCGCTGATTTCTTAGGGTCACGGGTGATAGTCACATAACAACGGGTATCATTTTCAAGGGCATCTGACTTGAGTTTAATGGTGTAGCCATCAATAATTTTATCTTCTAACTTGCCCAGCATCATATGAATGGTGGAACGAGCAAGATTTAGCTTGCGGCCTAGTTCAGCGGCACTCATGCGACTGTTGATTTTCAATAGATCAAGCAGTTGTTTTTCGTTTTCTTGCAATTCCATGTTGTGTACTCTATTTTGATATATATGAACAATATACAATAAAATAATGCACATTGCGAGTATAAAATATACTTTTTATGGAGCTATAATACAATTACACATAATTATTGAACACCAGTAAAAACAATTTCAATATGTAATACCTTAATCTATAATGTGAAAAAAATTTAAAAGTAGGTACTCAATGTTCAAAAAAGTTTTTCGACTATTCATATCCTCCGCCATTTTATTATGCACTTTAAATCTTTCGTCCTTTGCGGAACAAATTCGTGCCCGTGATATCGGTATAAAGCCCGGTATTTTAAAAACAGGTCACAATAATGCCATTACCGATGTTAAGGGTGTACGGGTTGGCCATGTGACATTGGATGATGGGGACAGTATCCATACGGGGGCGACCGCGATCTTACCGCATGCAGGTAATATCTATCAGGATAAAGTTCCTGCTGCGGCTGTGATTGGCAATGGCTTTGGTAAAATGATGGGTTATAGCCAAATACATGAACTGGGTGAAATTGAAACGCCTATTGTACTTACCAATACCTTAAATGTACCACGTGCTGCAGATGCCATATTGGATTGGACTCTAAACCAAAAGGGCAATGAGGCTGTTCGCTCCGTTAATACGGTTGTTGGTGAAACAAATGATTCTAATCTTAATGATATTCGGGGCCGCCATTTAACGGCGGATATAATTATTAAAGCAATAGA
>JABIPV010000359.1 GCA_018699075.1 Kordiimonadaceae bacterium
AAAATCAAAGAAAAATTTGTTCCAAGCGCTGAACAAATGGCGTTAATGCCTGATGTATCCGGTAATGATCTTAACGGGCTAGGTGAAACGGAAATTAGGCGCCCTTCTCCGATATATTGGCAAACGCCAGAACTTACGCCTTTCGGTCCTCTTATGCAGTTTTTTGTTGATAACGCCCCCCGTGATCAAAAACTTTATGAAACGCAGATGAACACGGATAAAATTAGGGATACGACAGTCCCTCCTGTGTCCCCAAACCGTATTGAAAAATCATCTACTGACTGGGCTAAATTGCTGAAAGATGTTGGCCTTGAAAATGGTGCGGTTGCAGTAGGCATCACGCAAATGAAGCCGGAATGGGTGATTGATACTTTTGATGTGCCTTACGAAACTGTGGTAACAATTGGCGTGGCGATGGATTTTGGAAATTTAAAAACTGCACCCGAAGTACCATCTGCCATTGAAGTGATAAAAAAATATGGCGAAGCTCATCAAGTTACCCACGCTATTGCCACATGGATACATTCGCAGGGATGGGATGCGGTATCATATGGCGGCTCAAATAATGTACCTATTTTGCTTATCCCACCGGCGCTTGAAAGTGGACTTGGTGAACTCGGAAAACATGGTTCACTTATAAATCGTGAAAATGGGTCGGTGTTACGGCTAGGTGGGCTTGTGACCAATATGCCATTGGATATTGATAATTCTGATAATTTTGGCCTCGATCATTTTTGTTTAAACTGCAAAGCTTGTCAGAATGCTTGCCCGCCCGAAGCAATTCATTCGGAAAAGAAAATGGTCCGGGGAAATGAAAAATGGTACGTAGATTTTGATAAATGCCTGCCGTTCTTCAATGAAAATACTGGTTGCGGAATATGTCTTGCGGTTTGTCCATGGGCGCGGCCCGGAGTGCCGGGTAATCTGATTAAAAAGATTGCTAAAAAGTACCTTTAAGTCGAATTCTAAATCTTTTATCAAAATATTGGCGTCTGTTTTCAATACTGGAAATCATTCCGCTTAATCTGGTGGGATCATAAATCGTTCTGATGCGATCTTCATTAGCATTGACCAGATTATCCACTGAAGCGGTGAGTACCATATTACTCAATATGTTGTAATTGACACTAAAACTTACGTGTAAAATGTCATGATCTCTATCGGTGAATTGATTAATAGAGTATATTTTCTGAGGACCATAATACCAAAACTGGAAACTATAACTAAGCCCTAAATCGTCTAAATCATGACGTAGAATACCTGTTGACGCAAAACTTTGGTCATCATTAATATCCCTGTGGTTTCTGGTAAAGGCGTCAATTGTATTGGTGTCGAATATTTCAAAACTACCGACTAAGACTACATTCTCAAGACCGATAAAGCCAAATTTCAAACTGGTACTAATGGACGCTGTATTTTGAGTAGCACTCCCTACATTTCCAACTCCAGCGACGTTTGGTGCAACTTCGATGAATTCGATATGGTCTGATATTCGTCTATGTTCCAAGCCAAATTTTATGTGCCCTTGGTCATTTAAAAAACGCCTTTCGTAGGATACTTCAAAATCCCATGATTTTTCTGGAACTAAATTCTGGTTTCCACCAAAAAATATATCGTCTTCATCAATGGAGGCAGCAAAATCATTGAAATCAAGCTGTGAAACATCACGTCTTACAGAAAATTGAAATTGATTTTGCGGATTTTGATCATATCGTAAATCAATACTTGGTTTTAAAAATGAGAATTTTTCGGAATGATTACGGCTAATGCTTATTTGTGAAATTTTTGAATATTCGTATTTAAGCGCGCTATCCAGACTTAAAGCGCTGGTTAATTTTCCAGTATAATTTATAAAACTTTCCGACCTGGTTTCTTTTACAGTTACGAGTGCATTTGCGTCTAGGCCAGCTTCTACAGTATTATACGCAAACTCTGATCCGAATTTAAGCTCTGACCCACTTCCCAAATCATAGGTAATAGAAGGGCGTAATATTGCTTCACTTTTGTTACTTAAAAAAGTGGTATTGCTATCAAATGTTGGCGGAGTTTCTGTGATTAATTCATCTCTCTTTTGATTGGTTTTAGCATTGCTTCCAGAATATATTCCGATGATTTTATAATTCCATTTATCTGATAATTGGGCAGTGTAATCACCCCCTATTTCAAATCCGGGTTTATCAAGAGCAATTTTTTGTAAAGAGGAACCTTGCGTTTCCAATGTGCCGCCCGAGGAATAGTTTGTCACTTTACCGTTCCAGTTAACCCTTGATTTATCCTGTGTCCAACGGGCATTTAGGCGTAATTGGTTATTATTTGGAAACGTATATGAAAGATTGCTGGATAGAGCACGACTGTGGAAATATTGATCGCCTAAATCGTTTAAGGATTTTGTCGTGACACCATTGCCATTTAGGATATTATCTTCTCTGGTATAATCGGTAATATAACCTGACTGGGAAGCTTCTATGAAATAATCGAGTTTTCCTTTACTACCGCTATAAGAAAGCAAACCTAGTGGGAAAAGACGGCCACTGGGAAGAATGCGTGATCCGATGTCAAAGGTACCGCTTCCCTTTTTATTATCCTGAACCAGAACAATATTCATCATTGATTGCTGACTGGAAACTTTAATATCTGGTGATGATCCACGAATGATTTCGATGCGTAGTACTTGTGAAACAGCAATTCTTCCGAGGGCTGCTTCACTATTATTATTCTTTCCGGATAAGCGATTGCCGTTTATTAGAATTCCGTCATCATTACTGGCAAAGCCACGGGCATTATTTTCACTTCTGCTCAGAATGACTTGCCCTCCAGGAATTTTCATGGCCAGATCAAGCGCATTTACCGCGTTGGTAATATTTGCAAGATATTCTTGGTCATAAATAGTGACCGTTCCTTCACTGGTTTGCGCATGAACGTGATTAAGCATTAGAAATAAGAAACAGGTGATACAGATAAATAACTTCATTAATGGATCCTAGAAAAATTGGACTTATTCTGAAATTAATCTGCTGTGGGTCCTCTCTAAAGGAGTTTGCAGGGAAAAGGTCATTTGTTGCAGTTAAAATGTAGAACAGAGTTACAGAGAGAGAATTTGTTGTAATTTTTGTCGACCGCTAGGACTAATAGCGCGCTCTGTGCCATTTCTAAGGCGGACAATATGACGTCTGTTTTCTTGTTTTACAATTTGATCAACTTGCTTGATGTTGATGATGGTCGATCTGTGGATGCGTAGAAATAATGTCGAAGGTAAAGTTTTTTCAAATGAGTTTAAAGACTGACGTACCAAATAATTATTATCTTTTGTATGGACGCGGCAGCAATAATCTTCCGCCTCTATCCAGTGTATATCGCAAATGGCAACAGAAGACTGACGGCCGGTTGTTTTTAAGAGAAAGTAATCGGGTTTTTCGGCCCCAATATTTTCCTGCGCGGGTGAGATACTAAGCAATTGTCTTAAGGCAAATATACCAAGAAGTGCCCAATAAAAAAGAAAATCACAAACACCCCACATAATAAAAAAGAAAAAGAATGCCCCATAACCGGTATTATCCATTCCGAGGAACGGACTAAAATTGCCACTTACGATAAAAAACCACGCTACGTGAGAGGTGATTATTATCAAGCTAAGACCACTATGACGGAGTATCCAGAAATGAATTGGTTGTTCAACAATAGGATAACGACGATCTAGTTTTATATTTAGAAAACCAAATAATAACCAAGGTGACCAAACAACCGCTTGCCATAATAATATTGGCACGAATGATATGCTACTTGGTGTTGAGTTAATGCGAAAATAAATAAGTGCAGAAAATGTCATTATCACAGCCAATATTCCGATTAGAATAATTTGATATCGGCTCACTTATTTTGCTCCTAAATCTTTATAGTAACGATTAAAATGGCTCCCAAAATGACAGGTAATGCAAAAATCGTAAATAGAGCATACATATCAAAATTAAGGGCGATAAGGTATCCGGCAAGGATTGGCGCGACAATGGCCCCTGTGCGGCCAAGGCCAGCGCACCAACCAATTCCGGTTGATCTTATCGATGCTTGATAAAATCTTGCTGCAACGGCATACATGGCACTGAAAGCACCGTTTAATAAAAAGCCAATCACAAATATAAGAATATAGAGCATTGAAATATCAGTTGGTCTGGTCAGGGTAAAGTAAATCATTAAAATACCCGTTCCGGCAAAAAAGATGGCAATGGGTTTTGCAAGATTATATTTAGTGGTTATCAGCCCGATTAATAATATACCGAACATTGCGCCCATATTGCTGAGGGTGAGTGCATATATGCCTTGTTTTATGGAAAGCCCGCTGGCGACAAATAAAGACGGTGTCCAAGAAAGCAAGAAATAAATAGCGAGGAAGCCCATAAAGAATATGGTCCAAAGTTTTATAGTGGTTTTCCACAGATCTATTGAAAGAAGGCTTTTTACGTTTGCCGCTTGGCGGTCTTCAACAAGGCCTGTTATATCAGGCAATGTTTGCAAAGGTTCTTTTTTAATGCGCTTCAGTACATTATTTATGGCGCGTAATTTATCCTTATCAGCCAAGCGAGCATGGGTGAGAAACTGAACTGATTCCGGGAGAAATAAAAAAGCGATTACAAAAATAATCAACGTGGCAATACCACTATATATAAAGAGCATCTGCCAGCCAAAGCTTGGCAGTATCATCGCGGCAATCGGGCCAACAATCATAGCACCAAAGGGGTATCCAGAAATAATTAGCGGTACAGTGAGGTTTTTATATTTTTCAGGTGAAAATTCACTACCTATTGTCGCGGCGCTGGCAAAAATTGCCCCAATACCAAGGCCGGATATAGCACGAATAATGATCATGAGTTCCACAGAATTATCAACAAAACCTGTTGCGATCATGGATATCCCGGTGAGAAAAACGGAAAATAATACAACTTTCCGGCGGCCGTAAACATCACTCATTGGTGCCAAAAATATGGCCCCAAGTGACATACCAACAAGAGCGGCACTTAACATATACCCGACTTCAACAGGCGAAATTTGCCAACTTTCACTTATCGTCGGTGCCGCAACGGACATGGCAACAACATCTACCCCATCAACGCAATTTAACATAAAACCCA
>JABIPV010000132.1 GCA_018699075.1 Kordiimonadaceae bacterium
ATTTCATCAGAAAAACGCGGTAAACAAGTTTTTTACCACGTAAATAGAAAAGAAGTTGCCGCCCTTCTACGTCATACGGCGGATAATATTGAAAAAACATGTTGTTCATAAAAGGAGAATTAAAATGACAACCAAAGAAAATGAAGACGTTAAAGAATGTAAATGTGAAAACTGTACGTGCGACTGTTGCAAGAATTGTAATTGTTCATAAAAAAAGCGCCTACCATCTGGCACGATGATAGACGCCCGAACAGTTCATAAGAACCATTCTATAACATTATAAACATAAAGGCCGAGGCATTAGATTACAATGTCTCGGCCTTATTTAATTGAAAAGTTTTATATTTACTGCTAATAATCCTTTCAGGTAGAAGAAGCTGCCTATGTCTGCAAAAGACCTGATCACTTCATTTATATATTTTCATAGTTAAGTTCGGCTACTGCAGACACATCTGCCGATCAGGAGTTAATTATGGATAGGATTATCAAATTAAAATCCCAAGCAAAAAAGCTTGCCAAAGATAAAGACATTAAAATTAAAGCGGCGCTGGAACTTTTGGCGCAAGAAAACCAATTCCCAAATTGGAAAAGTTATAAAAACGCGGCCGATACCTTCTGGTATCAAAAATCATCGCCGTTTTTTAACCATTGGTTTGCCCGTCATAATGATGCGAAACAACATCAAAAACAAAATGGTGGGTTCCTTTTAACTTATAAAGGTCAATATTTTGTCGCTGAAAAAGAATATATTGAATATGTAGGGCTAGATCCGGAAAATCCAATTTGGCAAAATATTCATTTTGACGTTAGTACGTCAAATTCCCTGAATAAGTTGTCAAAAGTCTTCAAAACCAGATCATAAAAATTATTTATGAAATAATATCGGCGTGCATAAAAACAAAAAAATCACCTCTAGACAAAAGCTTACGATAAGAATAAAGTCTTAAAATAAAAACACAGGGTCTTAGGTAAATGAAACTTATTTGTATGAGGCCTATTTATGCACGCTGATACCACCAAACAATTTTCAGAAATAGCTGTTGTGAAAATAAATTATTTTCGCCGCAATCCTGTTGGCTTTTTAATGTCCACCATGATGGCGGGCGCATATGTTGGCATCGGCATTATGCTCATTCTTACCCTTGGCAATGAAGCAGAGTCCGTATCACAAAAGCTTATTATGGGATGTTTTTTCGGCATCACACTTACCTTAATTGTCTTTGCCGGGGCAGAACTTTTTTCTGGCCACATCATGTATATGACATTCGGTTATTTTTATAATAAAATATCCATTTTTACGGTGATTAAAGATTGGATAATTTGCTGGTATGGCAATCTTCTTGGCGCAGTTATGCTTTCTATATTGTTTGTCCTTGGTGGTGGAGGAGGCTTTCTTAATGATAATACTGCTTTGGTACACACCCTTGCCGATACAAAAATGAACAGTGGTATTATTGAATTGATCGCCCGCGCCAGTATTTGTAATTGGCTTATTTGCCTCGCCATTTGGATGTCCTCAAAAACCACCAACGATACAGCAAAATGTATTTTAATATTTTGGTGCCTGTTTGCATTTGTCGCTGCGGGCTTTGAACATGGAATTGCCAATATGACCGTATTCGCCATTTCGCTTCTGGGCAACCACCCGGACGGCGTTACTTTTACGGGAATGATTTATAATCTGGCCTGGGTTTCAATTGGTAATATAATTGGTGGCGCAGGATTTATCGGCGTTGCTTATTTCCTAACTTCTAATCCAATTATTAAAGGAACAGCCCCGCAAATTACCGGCAATGAACCGGCAGAATGATTAAACCCGGTTCATTAATACTTCATTTATCCGTTTACCGACTATAATTTCCTGTCCTTCATCAAGTGCCGTTGAGGATACATGAATGCGCCCCCCTGCAAACTTAAGGGCGCGAAAACGAATGGAGGGGTTTCCTGCTTTGAGTTCCTGGATAAATTCTTCATTGCTCATTTTGATAATCGATCTATCCCAATCTAGATCAAGATAAAGTTCGTTGACCATGCCTTCATCAACAATAACATTTTGTTTAAGGCTAGGAACATTCTTCATTTGATCAGACATGCGTGAAAATATAGTGCGTTTACGCGCGAAATCTTCTTTTTCATTTATCCCTAAGGCGGTCTCAAACGCGATCATCATGCCTATATATTCTTCTGGCGCGACCTTCATTCCTCTGCCAAGTGACCTAGAATTTGGGGAACTGTTGGCACGGGCATAAGCAACTAAATCCTTCTTACCAAGAAGCAAACCAGTACTATAAGGTCCACGAAGACCCTTACCGCCAGAAAAACCAACCAGATCAAAGCCAAGATTACAGGCATCAATCACATTGCTAGCGGGCGGCGTCATGGTTGCCCCGTCAAGGTATGTGGAAATGTTATGTTCTTTGGCAATTGCCAGATAAGTTTCCATATTAATACTGTCACCATCCGGATTGTGATTTGCAAGCAGCCAAAACATCATCGCGGTTTTCGGCCCAATAGCTTTTCTTAATTCATCCTCATCTGCGACCTCAACAAGCACTGCCCCGGCGACAATCAGTGCACGGTCATAAGTATAACGATGGTTTTTTTGAATAATCACTTCATTTTTTAGCCCTGTTGTATCGGGAAGCTGTTCGATTTTTCCCTTATCACCCATGGTCATACAAGCCGCCGTCGAAAGCACCATAGCCGCCGTTGCACCCGAAGGCACCATGGCCGCTTCAGTCTGCGCAAGTTCAGCAATGCGTTTTCCAACCGCATCATGAAGATCGTCTACTTTCGCTTTATTATATGTACCGTAACGAATAGCTTCAGCGACTTCAGGGCGCATTCGTGCACCACCAAAGGCGGAATATCCACCCGCAGCATTAATAAGTGGTGTCACACCAATTTCTTTAAAATAATCGCGTTGAAATGTTTTAGGTGCCTGATATGTGCTCTGTGCTTTTGCCGCAAGTGGTGTTAAAATTGTTGCGGGGTATATGGCTGAGGATGCTTTTAAAAAAGTGCGTCTTGTGGTCATATCAATTCTCCCCCATTTTATGGTCAAGTAGAATTTCTATTACCCGCCTAGCGACAATCATTTCTTCCCCCCTTTTAAGCATATGTCCGGTCAAATGTAGCTCGCCAAACGATAAGAACATTGCCCGCAGTTCAATACAGGGCTGCCCATTTCGAAGGGCGAGCTTTAAATCATCTTTACTAATTTTATATTTATCTGGGTCCCAATCCACATTGACATAGGGCTCCATCCCCTGTGCGCTGGTCGATTGAACTTTTGTGGTGACACCGTCTAATGCACTGATTTGATCCGCCATGTAATTGGTTAGTTTATAATATTCTACCATGTCCGCATCTTCATCATGTTTAAGCGCGGTTTCCACCGCCACCATCATGCCGAGATATTCTTCCGGTGCCACCTTCATAGAACGGCCCATGGCCGCATGATTTGGTGACCCATTTGCCTTGGCCGCAATGATTAAATCTTTTCGCCCCAATAAAAGACCCGCACTATAGGGGCCGCGAAGACCCTTACCGCCTGAAAAGCAACAAAGATCAAATCCTAATTTAACTGTATCCAATAAATCTTGGATCGGCGGGACGGTTGTCGCCGCATCGCACAAAGTGGGGATATTATTTTCTTTGGCAATTTCAATCCAAGTCTTAATATCAATTTGCCCTTTCATTTTACGGACATAAAACATCATTGCCGTTTTGCGGCCAATAGCATTTCTTAAATCCTCTTGTGTATCGACAAATACAAGCTTCGCTCCCGGCACCCGGAGCGCACGGTCATAAAGATACTTATGAGAGGTTTGTAAAATTACTTCATTCTTTATATTGTCCGCATGAGGAAGAGAATGAAGAATTTCCACGTCTAATCCCGACATACAGCCGGCGGTGCCGAGAATAATCGCCGATGTGGCGCCCGCAGACACCATGGCATATTCAGATCCAACAAGTTCGGCTATCCGCTTTCCGACTTTATCGTGCAAATCTTCCATGTCGGCTTTGTTCTCAACGGCATAATCCATGGCATCAATCACTTCTGGCCACATTTCTTCGCCGCCCAGCGATGAATAAGAACCAATGGCATTAATAAATGGTTTTATGCCAAGCTCTTTGTGGTAATCGCGTTTAAAGGTTGGTGGCAGATCAGCCGCTGCCCCGTTTCCCCCTATAATTGCTTTTAGAAATGACCGACGTTCTGACATGGTATCTTCCTGATAAAGGGTTTTATTTTGTTATTATAGTAATGACTATAAATGAAAATTATCAAATATCAAATAAAGCAAAAACCCCTCTGTTTCTTGCAACTATTCTTTGCTATGATCGCGCCATAAAAATATATAGGGAAATAACAATGTATAAAGCCTTTCGTAACACAGGAAGTTTAGTAGCCACATTGGCACTTATGTCATGTGCGCCAACAGCAACTGATAATACAGACAGTGATCAGGACCAAATTATCGATCAAGACGAGGTTAGCTTTTTTGTCATGGTCAAATCATCCAATTATTCACAAGATGCAAATGACAATTTAACTTTTTTAAATAATCACATGTTTTCGGAAATTTTTATCAATGAAGGTGTCGAATTAAAAAATCCGACCCTTACAAGGGATGCTAATAATATTCCGATGCCTTATGAAAAAAGAGACCATGATTATTATGTGGAAGGCGGCCATTTTGATAATGTAGCAGAACTTGATGCCGCTTATCCCAACGGAGACTATACATTCAATTTCGGGCTATCAGACCGTACTGTATCCTCAACCATGAATATCGCCGGCCCAGACGGTAAAACGGATATTCCCGCACCCATTACCATTACATTTCATCAAGACGGTGAGAAAGTCCCCTCATCAAATATTGATCCCGCAAAACAGCTTACTATTCGCTGGACCGAATATTCAAATGGACGTAATGACCCCAAAGGAATTGTTGACGATATGATCTTTGTGGTGATGGCAGACTGTTACGGAGAGCGCATTACCCATACTGGGTTGCCCTTTCAAGGAGAATACACCAAATTTGATAAAGAAGAAGTGATAGTAGAAGCGGAATTTCTAAAAACCGGCCACCCTTATTCTATCTTTGTTGAATTTCCCCATGTAGTAGATAGCAGTATAACGAACGGCGTCCCCGGCTTCACATCTTATGCCACGGCCACATATATGGAAGTCTCTACAAGTGGGCTTGATACCTCCGCCGCGTGTCCCATCGAAAAAGTTCCAATGGACACAGGACAAACTGACCGCATGGAGGTTGAATAAATGAAAAATAAGCCTTGGCTTTTTTACGCACTTGTCACCACCCTTTTTTGGGGCGTTTGGGGAGCGTTCATCAATTTACCTACGGAAAATGGGTTTCCCGAAACTTTAGGATATTGCGTTTGGGCCTTTACCATGATCTTGCCAGCCGTATTTGTTTTAAAACGCATTGGTTGGGATCTGCAATATGACAAACGGTCAATCCTTTATGGATCGATCATTGGCTTTTTAGGAGCCGGCGGCCAAATGGTCTTATTTCATGCTGTAACGACAGGCCCTGCTTATTTGATATTTCCTATTATCTCGCTTTCTCCTGTCATAACAATTGCTCTTTCCTTTATATTTTTGAAAGAAAGGTCAACCACACTAGGAGCACTGGGTATCGTGCTCGCTCTTATCGCCTTACCTTTATTTGATTATGCGGGCGGCGCAGGGGCAACTGATCATGGAGTATTATGGTTTATACTTGCCTTGTTTGTCATGGCCGCCTGGGGCGTTCAAGCTTTTTTTATGAAACTCTCGAATGAGACAATGCATGCAGAAAGTATTTTCTTTTATATGATGATCACTGGCTTAATGCTTATTCCTATTGCGCTTTATTTAACAGACTTTTCTGCACCTATTAATTGGGGGCTTAACGGTCCTTATCTTGCGGCAATAATTCAAGTTCTAAACGCCATCGGAGCACTTTGTCTGGTCTATGCTTTTCGTTATGGAAAAGCGATGGTGGTTTCTCCCTTGACCAATGCGGGCGCACCGCTTATGACGTCAATTATTGCCATGACATTGCTGGGCGTTATACCGGAATCTTATCGATTAATTGGTATTGTACTTGCAATAATAGCCGCTATATTACTGGCCATTGAGCCCAATGAGACAAACGGAGAGACTGATTGAAATACTTCCTAGATTTAATTGCCCAACATAAAGAAAGTGGCGCAAACGGAATTTATTCTGTCTGTTCCGCCCATCCTTTGGTTATCGAAGCCTCATTACAACATGCGGCGGCTGTTGGTGGTAAAGCTTTGATCGAGGCCACTTCAAATCAGGTTAATCAAGACGGCGGTTATACGGGGATGCTCCCCATTGACTTTTGTAACCGAGTTTATGATATCGCTGACAAAATTAATTTCCCCCGCGAAGATATATTATTTGGTGGCGACCACCTTGGTCCAAATTGCTGGCAGGATTTAGATGCGGACGAAGCAATGGAAAAGTCTAAGTTGCTGATCGAACAATATGTGGCTGCAGGCTTTAGAAAAATTCATCTTGATTGCTCAATGTCTTGCAATGGTGATCCTGTCCCACTTACCGATGAAATTGTCGCTGCGCGTGCCGCCATATTATGTGAAGTTTCTGAAAATACATGGAAAAAAGTGGGCGGAGAAGCTCCTGTTTATATTGTTGGAACCGAAGTCCCGGTTCCCGGCGGCGCACAAGAAGCCTTGGACGAGCTTGCCGTAACATCAACCGACGCCGCGAGCATGACCATTTCTGTACATGAAAAAGCCTTCACTGATGCAGGTTTAGGGGACGTCTGGCCGCGAGTTATCGGCCTGGTGGTTCAGCCAGGTGTTGAATTTGATCATCATAAAGTGATTGATTATATCCCCTCAAAAGCAACGGAACTTAGCAAATTTATTGAAGATTTTCCAACAATGGTTTACGAAGCCCATTCAACGGATTATCAAACAGCTGAGAATTTCAAATCATTGGTTCAAGATCACTTTGCCATCCTTAAAGTGGGTCCTGCATTGACATATGCATTACGCGAGGCACTTTGGGCGCTTGATAACATTGAACGTGAATGGTTTGGCAATAAAGCATCGAACCTAAAAGCCATCACCTTAGACGTAATGAATGAAAAACCCATTTATTGGCAAAAATATTATAGCGAAGAAGGCGATAAAATGGCCTTTGCCCTTGAATATAGCCTCAGTGATCGCATTCGCTATTACTGGCCACAGCCTGCTATCGAACAGGCATTAAGTAAAATGATTGAAAATTTGGATAATAACCCTCCGCCTTTAACTTTGATTAGCCAATATATGCCTGTTCAATATCACGCTATTCGAAACGGTGATATAAAAGCTGATGCAAAAAGCCTTATTATCCACCAAATTATGACTGTCTTGCAGCTTTATAGTGATGCATGTAACGAGAATTAATGAATATGACTTATTTAAATATTGATGATGCCACCTTAGAACAAAATAACGGTTATTGGACAGCAAAAGAAATTGCCCATCAACCGGAAATGTGGCGCCAAACCCAACAAATACTCGATGATAATGCAGACGCTATAAATGATTTTATCGCACCTCTTATGAAAATAGATAATTTACGGATTATTTTAACCGGCGCGGGTACATCTGCCTTTGCAGGGGAAAGCATTGCCCCTGATCTGCTTAAGATTACCAATAAACGAGTTGAAGCGGTCGCCACAACGGATCTAGTTTCAGGGCCTGAGCTTTATTTTCAAAAAGATGTGCCAACGCTTGTAGTTTCCTTCAGCCGTTCAGGCGGCAGTCCTGAAAGTATGGCTGCGATAGAGCTTTCCGAGCAAACCATCGAAAATTGTTACCAATTGGTCCTAACGTGTAACCATGACGGCGACCTTTATAAAAGGTGTCAAAATTTAAGCAACAGTTTCGCGCTTCTTATGCCTGCAGAAACGCATGATAAAAGTTTTGCCATGACATCAAGCTTTTCATCCATGGTATATGCGGCCCTGATGATCCTAACGGGGCAAAAAAACCATGTAAATGCCATCAGCGATGCAACAACAAAAGTAATTGAAGGTCATAATGATGCATTAAAAAGCATTGCCGACAAAAACTTTGAACGTGTGGTTTATTTAGGCAGTAATGGCCTTAAAGGATTGGCACGTGAAGCTTCACTTAAATTATTAGAACTTACTGACGGTAAAACTGTGACCATGTTTGATAGTCCACTGGGCTTTCGTCATGGACCAAAAACCATTGTCACACCATCGACTTTAATTTTTGTTTTCATTTCAAATGATCCTTACACAAGAAAATATGATCTGGATCTTTTAAATGAAATTAGAACCGATAACGAAGTCGGTCAAGTTATCGCGATAACCGCACAAGAAGATGAAAATGTGTATAATGGTGATTATTTAATGGTTGATGGGCTGGATAGCGCCGCCGATACGGATATATTGTTCCCTTATATTGTCTGTGCACAAATATATGCGTTCCACCATGCCTTAAAGCTTGGTAATACTCCCGATAGTCCAAGCTTATCTGGTACAGTAAATCGCGTGGTCCAGGGTGTGACCATCCACTCACTATAATTTAAGAGTATAAGACATGTATATTGGCGTAGACGGCGGCGGAACCAAAACAGCATTCGTGCTTATGGATAAAGAATGTAATATTCTGGCCACTCATCAAGGGGAAACC
Source organism: Kordiimonadaceae bacterium (assembly GCA_018699075.1). Classification (GTDB taxonomy): domain Bacteria; phylum Pseudomonadota; class Alphaproteobacteria; order Sphingomonadales; family Emcibacteraceae; genus Pseudemcibacter. The sequence continues at coordinate 8,716 of JABIPV010000132.1, forward strand.
GGTTCTTACCTTGCGATTGGTATTGATGCCGTGCGCAAGAATTTAGAACAAGGCATCAATACTATTCTTTCTAGTGCTAATGTCGGAAGAGCAGACGTCAATTATGCCTTTTTTGGCCTGCCTTGCTACGGCGAAGATCAAACCATGCAGCAAGAACTGGACCTTTTACCTTCTGCCATTATTGATCAAAGTAAATATGCCTGCAATAACGATACTGTTTGTGGTTGGGCAGGGTCACTTGCTTGCGCCGATGGGATTAATATTGTTTCCGGCACCGGTTCAATTAGTTATGGCCAAAATAAAGGCACATCAGCACGTTGCGGCGGCTGGGGTGAATTATTTGGTGATGAAGGATCAGGATATTGGATTTCACGTGAAGGTCTTAATGTTTTTACAAAAATGGCCGATGGTCGATTAGAGATAAGTATTTTACATCAAATGCTTAGAGAACACTTAAAGTTAACCCGCGATCTCGATTTACCGGGTATTGTCTTAGACAAATGGCTGGGTGAACGCCGCAAAATTGCATCTATTTCCACGGTTGTATGTGAAGCGGCGCGCGCAGGTGATGCTCATGCAATAGATATTTACAATAGAGCCGGCATTGAACTAGCAGAGATTGTTGAAGCGACACGCAGACAAGCTGGCTTTGATGATCAAGAGACCGTAAAGCTTTCCTATTCAGGAGGCATTTTTAATTCAGAGGACATGATCTTAAATCCCCTAAAGAATGCCCTTAAGTCAAACTACGAACTTATTAAACCACGCTTCTCACCCGTTATTGGCGCTGCTCTATACGCAGCCAAATTAGATGGGCAGACCTTTGATGAACAAACATTATCAAATTTAGATTAATTACTGACGAAAACCAGTATTTCTTAATTGGTCAATTTTAGTTTGCAATTCAGCCACTATTTCCGGGAAATCTGCGGCTATATTGTTTGTCTCGCCTAGATCATCTTCCAAATTATAAAGCTGAGGGCCTTTCAGAAATCCGCCTTCAATGTCTTTATCCACATTTACCCATATTGTGCGCTCTTCTTTCTCATCATTGATAGGCTCGATGTATTTCCAGTTTCCTCTACGTAAAGATAACGTCACCACAGACTCTTCGATGATATATTCTCGGCCCTCTTTCGATACCCCGAGAAGAGCATCCGTTACATCCAAACTATCCATAGCTTCATTTTCATCAAGCGAAATACCAAGTAAACTGGCGAGGGAAGCGTAAAAATCCACTTGCGATATAAGGGCGTCACTTGTTGTTCCGGGTTCAATAATACCAGGCCATTTAATAATTGTCGGCATACGGGTTCCTGCTTCAAATGCACTATATTTTCCACCGCGATAAGGCCCCGCTGGCTTATGTGTTCCTAGTAATTCAACCGCCTGATCTTCATAACCATCATTAAGAACCGGACCATTATCACTTGTAAAAAATAGCAGTGTATTATCTTCTAATCCTTGTGCTTTAAGTTCGGTGACAATTTCACCAACAACCCAATCCATTTGCGCAATCGCATCACCACGTGGCCCCATTTGTGATTTACCTTCAAAACGTGGATTTGGCAGACGAGGCACATGAATATCATGGAAAGAATAGAAAAGGAAAAATGGATCTTGCTTATTTTCGCGGATAAAATCACGGGCTTTATCGGTAAATACATCGGGGAATTCTTCATCAACCCAAAGGGCGCTTTCGCCGCCACCCATAGAACCAATACGGCTAATGCCGTTGATGATGGTTTCACTATGTTGTGGGTCAGCGGCTTGCCTTAAGAGATCAGGCCTTTCCATACCCGTTGGCCGGTTGCCGACGTTAACGTGATAGCTAATTTCTATTGGATCATTTTTATCCACGTTAAGAACATTATGATTTTCAAGATAAACGGTCGGAACACGGTCGCCTGTTGCCGGCATTAATAAGCTATAATCAAAACCAATTTCTAAGGGGCCGGGCTTGACTTCTTCATTCCAATTAACATCGCCAATACCAAGTCCCAAATGCCATTTACCGATAACCGCCGTGCGATAACCCGCTTTTTTTAGCATCCCTGGTAAAGTAGGTTTGCCTGGACGGATTAATGCCGGTGCGTCACCTTCTAAAATATCTGTATTTTGCCTAAACCCATGTTCGCCAGTAAGAAGTGCGTAACGGGACGGTGTACAGGTTGCTGCCGTACTATGGGCATCAGTGAAATTAAGTCCTTCTGCGGCTAATTGATCAATGTTTGGCGTTAAAACCGATCTGGCACCATTAACCCCCACGTCGCCATACCCCAAATCATCTACATACATAATGATAATGTTAGGTTTTTGAACCTCTACTTCCTCACCACTTGTTACGTCGGAGTTAACCGTCGACGTTTGCTCCCCACAGGCACTTAATATTAAAACTAAGCCGCCAATTAAGCCTTTAATCCCATTCTTCATTTGTTCTTCCCGGTCATGTTGTATTTTTTCAAAACCATATCATTTCAAAAAGACATTGTAAATTTACAATAAAAAAGGGCCCTCCTAAGAGAGCCCTTTCTAGAAAATATGTTATATTTCTTACATTGTTCCGGGGTAATTACCACCATCAAGCAAGATATTTTGACCTGTAACAAAGCCAGAATGCGCTGAACATAACCAACCACACGCTTGGCCAAATTCTTCAGGATAACCAAATCGTCCTGAAGGGTTAGCAGCCATACGGCCTACTCTTGATTGTTCCTCTGTAATGCCTTTTGCTTTTGCTTCACCTGCAATTACTTCTGCAATTCGGTTTGTTTCAAAAGGTCCAGGAAGAAGACCGTTAATGGTTACATTGTGTTTCACTGTCGAACGGGCAATACCTGCACAGAACCCCGTTAATCCAGAACGTGCGCCGTTAGAAAGGCCAAGAACAGGAATTGGGGCTTTTACAGCACCTGAGGTAATATTGATAATACGGCCAAATTTACGTTCCATCATACCATCAACCACCGCTTTGATTAACTCAATTTGCGTAAGCATATTTGAATCAAGTGCTTTAATCCATGTATCACGGTCCCAATCACGGAAATCTCCTGTTGGTGGGCCACCTGCGTTATTAATCAAAATATCCGGGTTCGGACATGCCGCAAGAAGCTTCTCGCGGCCCTCAACCGTTGTCACATCACAAGCAATTGCTGTAACTTCAACGCCTGTAGCTTCCCTAATTTCATTGGCTGTGGCATCCAAGTTTTCTTGGTTACGGCCATTGATGACAACATTTACGCCGTCTTTTGCCAACGTCATGGCACACGCTTTACCAAGTCCTTGTGATGACGCACAAATTATCGCAGTGCGTCCTTTAATTCCTAAATCCATATTAATTTTCCTTAATGTTATTGTATGTAGTGTTTAAATTCATAATGTTCCAAGGGCACCCGCTGCCATCGCAACGCCTGCCCAACAAGGATCTATAATAGGTATACGTAATAAATCCTGTAACCATGCGCGGTGAATACCCATTCCTGCACATCCTAGTATTAATGCACCCGCACCATCATCATCACGAAGAGTTTTTCCAACTCTTTCTATACGAGGGCGAGCAAGATCAATATTTGCAAGCTCTAACACCCCTAAATTAAGGGCGCGATCACCTGCAAGTTTAGCCAATAGCCCTGCACGTTCCACTTGCTCCGCATGACGGCCAATCGACGCTTCCAATATGGAAACTATACCGAAATTTGCCCCCATATTTGACGCCATATGCATTGCACTTTCACCAATACCGAAAACGTTTTGATACCCTGCCGCGCGGAGTTCAACAATTCCAGGGTCGCAGAAACAGGCAATGACGTAAGCGTCAGCGTTTGATTTATTTACGAGTTCAAATGCTAACTTATGTGCAATTTCAACATCTTCTGCCGTTTCAATAGCTTCTGGCGCTTCTGCAATGGTCGCAAATTCAATATTTAAATTTAAATTTTCACAAGGGCCCTTAAGCTCTTCCGCCATGCCTTCTGTTACAGAAGTACTAGAATTTGGATTTATTACCAGTATGGTTTTTGTCATATTATTTAATTTCTTCCACCGCATAATCAATGTTATGGGCATCCCACCTTTTTCTTAAGCTTTCCATGCTGCTAATAAAATGATCATAATCCATATTTTTCTTTTCGGTCCATGCCACTGAGGCATTAGCCGCTATTCGAGGATATGTTTGCTGCTCCAACCTTGAAACCGTTGGAATAAATTCGCCCCACATCTGCGTACCTGTGCCAATTATTTTATCATGATATTCAGCGCTCAATCCTTCTGGTACCGGATTAAATCTAAAGGCCTTCTCTAGGCTTATCATTTCATATGTGTAGTCCAGATAAGTATACTCTGTTTCAGAATTGACAATATCATGGCCCTTCATCGCCGCTTCTGTCATTTGCTCAGGCGTGCCAAGCCAAAATTGCACAATTGCATCTTTATCAAGTGCTGTCGTAGCCTCATCCATGTCGGTGTTTTCGCCCCTAGGTAAGTGAATACCCATTATTTCTGTCCACCCCATCATCCGATGGCCATTTTGCGCGAGATATTCGGAAAGATTATTATTAAACTGAACTTGCAATGATGCGGGCGTTTCAACACCTAGCTCTTTCATGTATGCTTTTATTTCTGCAGATTTTTCCCAATCCCCATATCGTGCTTCATCACCACCGATATGTATGATTTGCGACGGAAACAACGACATTACTTCGCTTAATACATCATGAATGAAATCCATAACCTTCGGATCGGATATGTTATAAATAACGTCTTTAACACCCCATGTGGTTGGAACTTCTTGATCTTTGGTAATGGTTCCTAGGAAGGGATAGGCAACAACAGCCGCCGAAACATGTCCCGGCATACCAATCTCTGGAATAACGGTAATGTTTAAATCTGCGGCATAAGCGACAATTTCTTTAATTTCATCTTGAGTATAAAATCCGCCATGAGGTTCACCAATCATGTCTGTAGAATCCCAATCCATCGGTGCGCCCGTTTGCGTATCGGCGCGATAAGCGCCTATTGACGTTAACAGAGGATATTTTTTAATTTCAATACGCCAGCCCCAATCTTCTGTGAGGTGCCAATGAAATACATTAAGTTTTAAAAGTGCCATCTGATCAAGAAGTTTTTTTACAACATATTTACCTTTAAAGGTTCGCCCTTCATCCAACATATAAGAGCGCCACTTGAAACGGGGCTTATCAACAATTTTAAGCGCAGATAAGTTTGTTTTTAACTCACTATGCCCGTCAGCATTTTCAAAATTCGTTGGTAGTAATTGCCGCAAGCTCTGTGTTCCATAAAATAACCCCGCATCAGTTGCAGCCGTTATGATGATATTTTCATTTGTTATTTTTAATGAATAACCTTCTTCACCATGTTCTTCTTGAAGTGATACATTAAGATCAAAAATTATCGCTTTGTCATTGATAACACTTGTTTTTCTTAATTTTACGCCCGTCGCTTTAAGGATGTGATTTTGTATAAACTTCACGGCAATTGAGTTTTCTTGATTGCTAACTATTTGCGTTGACGCTGTAAGATTAAAAACACCCTCCTGTCTTTGTTCAAAACTTGGTGCCGGAATAATTGCGCTTATATTTTTTGTGTAAGCCACATTGTTAAAGAAAACCACCATTACTAAAGTTATTAATTTAAAAAAAACTTTCATTATTATATTTCCCATTGATCAAATATACTTCGGTGGACGTTATTAATATGACGGGCCATGCGTGTTGACGCAAGGGTACCGTCTCCTTTTTCAAGCGCATCTATAATATCAAGATGTTCTTTATTACCTGGCTGCATACGGTTTGGTAAACGTTCATGGTCAAACATAGCAGTTCGACGACGTAAGTCCGCAACCAATTCAACAATAAGATTATTATTAGACGATTTGGCTATAAAATTATGAAACAAATCATCTGCATCACGTAATTCTTTTGCAGTTACTTGTCTGTTTTCAAGAATTTTCTCTATCGCTGTGCGGACTTTCTGCAATTCCTTTACATTTAAGTTCCGCGCCGCCTCTCTTACGGCATCACATTCGATTAATTTTCTAACATGAAGTATTTCAACGAATTCCTTGAGCTTTACTTCCCGAACAACCACTCTACCACCAATCCGCTGCAAGAAACCTTCCGCTTCAAGGCGGCTTATCGCTTCTCTAACGGGGGTACGAGATACATTGAGTTGTTCTGCTAACCGGCGTTCAAGAATAGGATCACCGCAAGATAGCTTGCCGTTTAATATCATCTCACTAATTAATCTGTATGTTTTTTCGCCCAGACTATTTTCACCATCAGTTATATAAACCTCGTCCCCACTCTGGTTTTCAGAAGGGTTAGAAACTTGATTTGATG
>JABIPV010000100.1 GCA_018699075.1 Kordiimonadaceae bacterium
AATAGTGAATATAAAGTAAAGTATTTTATAGATGAAGATAAAAGGATTCAAAGTAGGTCCATAGATGGTGTTGCTGTACTATCTACTTCTCAGTTCAAAAATACAAGTATGAAATCTAAAGTAGATATGATAATCATAGCTATACCATCTGCAAAACAATCACGCATAAATGAGATATATGAAGAGCTTAATGGTTTTTCTGGTGTTATAAAAGTATTGCCATCTTTAGATAACATTCTTCAAGATAAACCTATGTCAAATCAACTTAAAAATGTTGATGTAGAAGATCTACTTGCTCGGCACCCAAAAGGTTTAGATAAAACAGTAGTTAAGAATTTTATAAAAGATAAAGTAATAATGGTAACAGGTGCTGGTGGTAGCATCGGTAGTGAAATATGTAGACAGTGTTGTATATATGGTGCTAAAGAGATCATCTTGGTGGAGCATGGTGAATATAACTTGTATGCTATAGATCAAGAGTTATCTGAGTTTAGGAACAATGGTTTAGTGGTTAGTGTGGTTCCCAAGATGGTAAATGTAAAAGATCAAGGATCTCTAGATGAAGTTTTCACTACATACAAACCAAATATAGTAGTACACGCAGCAGCATATAAACATGTACCAATGGTAGAGGATAATATATCTCAAGGTATAGCAAATAATGTTATGGGTACAAAAACTTCTATAGATTTGGCATAATTTCCCATAAAACCATGTCGTCGTCCAAGCCAACTGAATGAGCTTTCATTTAAAGGTGAAGAAGCAAATACAATTTTAGCAACCTCAAGGTCGCCGTTAAACCACTGCTCACTAGATGTTTCGAACTCTTTGTCTCGGAATAGGGAACCAGACGGTGTAACTGTTTTAGAATAAGCATCGACAACAATTTGACTATTTATTGCTGCTTCATGAGCCGCTTTTTGAGCTGCATCCTGCGCAAAAACAGTATTACTAAATAACATCCCTAACAAAATGCTAGATAAAATTAAAAGCCTCATCTAAAATCCCTTTTAAAGTTTTTATATTTAAATCTTCATGTATATTGCCCTAGAGGGTAATGCAAACCAATAAAAATTTTATTAACATCACAATTTGAATAAAAAAATAATCGGCATTACGATCATACAGGTTCACAATGAAAATTTTATATTTAAGTACCTATAACGTTAGCCGAAGTATTCTTGCTGAATCAATTACTAGAAAATTCCAGAAAAATAATATTAAAGCCGGCAGTGCAGGCAGCCATCACCGAGATGACATAGAACCAGTAGCTTATAGAGTATTAAAAAATCAGCACTATAGCTCAGAAAACCTTGTGAGCAAATCTTGGGACAAATTTTTGAACTGGGAACCTGATATAGTCATTACATTGTGCAATAAAATATTAAAAGAAAAATGTCCCGCTTATGTTGGAAAATCTGTTCATGTACATTGGGGATTACCTGACCCGGCATTACAAGCAGGTAACATGGAAGAAAATTTTACAAAAACATTTAAAATACTCGATCAACGTATTAAAAAAGTGTTAGATATTGATATAACAAAATTAGATAAAACTGAATTGAGGGCCCACCTTAAAGGGGTAATAGAATGATCACTAAAATTATAACTGCCACACTCGCACTATTCATTATGACAGGGTGCGACCAAACTCCGGAAGAAGAAAATTGGTATGATGTAATGCCACGTGCATCATGGTCTAATTTTGAATTGGTTGATACAGGACAAGATTGGTTTGAAGTTTATAAATTAACTGATAATACCTTTGCTATATATGAACCAAATCAGTGGCAGGAAGCGATAAGCTACTTACTAATAGGTTCTGAAAAAGCGTTACTGGTAGATACTTTACAAGGAATAGGCGATTTAAAAGCAGTGATTGATCAAATAACAGACCTGCCGATCATTGTCGTAAACACCCACAGTCATTATGATCATGTGAGCAGCAATTATCAATTCGACACTATTTATAGCATCAACACCACTTATACCCAAAATAATGCCAAAGGTCACCCTCACGCCGATTACGTTGACAGCATGACCATAGATACAGTTTGGAAAAATTTACCAGAAAATTTTTCTTTTGAATTTTATGAAAGTAAAGCATACAGCATCGATAAATACCTCAAAAACGGTGAAACCATCAACATCGGCAACCGCGAAATAGAGGTCATTCAAATACCTGGTCATTCCCCTGATAGCGTCATGTTAATTGATGAGCAAAACCGTATGATGTTTACCGGAGATAGTTTTTACCCTGCCCCCTTATACGTTTATAGCGACACATCAAGCTTTCAAGAATTTTTTCTTTCAACACAGTTAATGTTTAGCCGCCGCGAAGATGTCGACTTCCTTATGCCGGGACATAATGAAACCATGCTTAAGGCTGAATATTTGAATGAACTTCGTGCGGCGACAATGGCAATTTTAAATCCCCAAACACCAAAGACCGTTGAAAATGGCAGAGCCACATATGATTTCGGTGATTTTAGCATAATAACTAAAGAACCACATGACTTTGGCGTTAGAAGGGGCGAGTAATGACCACTTATTTTAAAGGATTTAAAGACGAGTTTTGGCAATTTTTCGAAGAGCTTAGCGAAAATAATAATCGTGAATGGTTTGCGGAAAACAAAGAGCGTTATAAATCTGATATCGTCACGCCTTGCATGGATTTTATCGTTGATATGGGGGAGCGTCTTAAAGATATATCGCCCCATTATACCGCTATTCCAAAAGCAAATGGCGGTTCCATGTTTCGTATTTACCGCGATGCCCGTTTTTCAAAGGATAAACGCCCTTATAAAGAAAATGCAGGCATTCAATTTCGCCATAAACTGGGAAAAGATGCACATGCACCAGGGTTTTATATAAACCTAAAACCCGGGGATATGTTTTACGGTGGCGGGGTTTGGTCACCGGAAAGTAGTGCACTTAGTGAAATCCGTGACCGTATAGCTTATTATCCAAAAAAATGGCAAGCTGTGATTGAAGATCAAGACTTCATCGAGCATTTCGGTGAAATCAAAGGCAGCAGTTTAAAACGCCCTCCGCGTGGATACGATGCTGACCATAAATATATCGAAGATTTAAAAAGAAAAAGTTTCTTCGCCATGAAAAACTCAACCGATCTTGATTTGGTTAGAACACCAGAATTCCTTGACGAAGTCGTAAATACATTTGAGGCAACAAGCCCATTAATGGCCTTCATTTGTGATGCAAGGGGTTTTGAATTTTAGCTTATTTTCTTAGAACTACCCGTTTTATCCACAGCAACCATGATAAAATCACTGTCTGCACATAATTTTCGCTCTCCTGTCAGTAGTCCCTCACCCCACATTTTCACGTTCACTTTAACGGAACTATTGCCAACCGACATTACCGTTGCTGATAAATCAACAATTTGCCCTTCAGATATAGGTGTTTGAAAATCTGTCCGCTCTACAGCCGCGAGCACCATTACAGCACGGCTTTTTTGACTGGCAGCAATAAAGCTCGCCTTCGCCATCATCGAAAGTCCATGCCCACCAAACAACGTGCCGTAATGATTGGTATCATCCGCAAAAACAAGTTCCACAATTCGTAAATCCGCATTGGGGTCCCCGCGTGTGGTTCCTGCCATCTCAAGGTCACATAATGGAACATCATCCTGCGAACCGTTAACCGCGACCATGTTAAAAATACCACGGGTACAAATGACTTTTTCGCCTGTTAAAATGCTTTCCGCCTGCATGATAACTTCAACCTTCAATGAACGCCGACCTGCTTCAATAACGGTCGCTGAAAAATCAACGATATTACCCTTATGGGCTGGTGCTTGAAAGCCAATATTTTCACAGGATCCCGTCACAAAACTACGCCGGCCAAACCGTGTCGCCGCGATAAAAGCAACCTTATCCATATAGGCCATCGCCGCCCCGCCAAAAAGCGTATCATGGTGATTGGTGTCCTTGGGAAAGACTATATCAGTTAAATGAATGGTATTTTTTGTATGATGAACCATGTTAAAAATCTTTTTCCATTACTAATATCGGCACTTCAGTACCATCTTCTGAGACATCCATAGCTGAACTCACTACTTTATAGCCATAATGTTCATAAAGCGGTTGTCCAGCGAGGGTTGATCCCATGGTCATTTTGCTAAAGCCGGCTTCTTTTGCCGCATTTTCCGCCGTATCCATAATAAAACTACCAATGCCGTTTCTTGCCCATTCTGGGTGACAATACATGGCGCGTATTCTGGCGCGATCAGTTTTCGGATTAAGAAGTTCTGCACTGCGCCCCGCCGAATGACTTCCACCGTATAAAGTTGCCCGTTTACCCCAACCACCACAGCCAACAATGGTTTCATCATCGCTACCTTCACCGTGAAGAATAACAAAATAAGTGCCGTCTTCGATCAATGTATAATCAATTCCCATATGTTCATGGGCGGCTTTTAGTTGCTTTTCATCCAAAAAATCTTTTTGAAGTTCATAAATTGCCAAATCCATTAAAGCGCGAATATCGTCCACATCATCCTTGGTCGCTATTCTATATGTAAATTTCTTTTTCATGATTATCTCGGTCCTTGCAATCATATCAATTTTGGTCTTAAGTAGTTTATATAAAAAACTACAACATAATTTTGAGGAAATGTCATGAAGTTTTTACGCATAATATTACTTATCGCCCTTACAGGGTTTTCACTACCATCATTGGCCCATGAAGACCCCGATCAATCTGGTTATATTCAAGTAGACGGTGGAAAATTATGGTACCGTATGAACGGCATTGAACATCTTGGAATAAAACCTGCAATTATCGTAATGCATGGTGGTCCTGGTGGCACACACCGCGGGTTAATGCCATATGTTGAACTTGCGGATACTTATCCGGTAATTTTATATGATCAATTGGGAAATGGAAAATCCGCTAAATTAGTCGATGATATCAACGATCAATCCACATGGACCGTCGAGCATTTCGTTAAAGAAATCAGTCAGATACGCGCGGCTCTTAACCTTGATGAAGTCATTATCGCGGGCCATAGCTGGGGCGGCACATTATCCGCAGAATATGCAGTGAAAAATGAAAAAGGTCTTCGCGCTGCCATTTTTGGAAGCCCGCTGATCAGCACACCACAATGGGTTGCCGATAACCGTGAATGGATCACCATGATGCCGCAGGAATATCAGGACGCCATCAATAAACATGAAGCCGCTGGCACATTCAGTGATCCAGAATACCGCGAAGCAGAAAGTGCCTTTTACGCAAGACACATGTGCCCCGGTGAATGCATTGACCGCGGATTTCGTGCGGACGCCAAGCGCGGCAATAGAACCATGTACCAAACCATGTGGGGACCAAGCGAATTTACGGCAAATGGCACTTTAGCAGATTATGACATCAGTCCACAGTTACACACTGTTGAGGTACCTGTGTTAATGATCTGCGGCGAATTTGACGAAGCCGCACCAAAATCATGTAAAAAATTCGCTGATATGGTACCGGATGCGACAAATGTAGTCGTACCCGGCGCAGGTCACGCAACACTCGGCCAAGAAAAAGACATGGTGATCGGCACTATAAGAGAATTCTTAGCTGAAAAAGTGAAATAAAATGACCAGATTAGCTCTTGTGACCGGTGGAAATAGAGGACTTGGATTAGAAATTGCCAAGGGATTGGCTGCGCAAGGATATAAAGTGCTATTGGGTTGCCGTAACTTGGAACAGGGTAATCAAGCAGCTTCAAATATTGCTGGTGATGTTGAAGCCGTTCATCTGGACCTCTCAAATTCAAATATTTTAAGAAACCAGATCAAAGAAATATTATCAACTTACCCAAAAATTGACGTTCTGATTAACAACGCCGCAATTCTTATCCGCGATGAAATTTTTGATATTGATGAAGAAGATTTTTATGCCACGATGCAAATTAATCTCAATGCGGCCTTTGATCTTATCCAATTAATAACCCCCACAATGATCAAACAAAACTATGGTCGCATTGTAAACATTACCTCTGACTTTGGATCATTTAAAGACGGTCTTCTCGGCCCCGTGTCTTATTCCGTCAGCAAAGCCGCCTTAAACGCCTTAACCATGAATGTCGCGCGTACATTGCCTGACACGGTTAAGATTAACTCAGTGCATCCAGGATGGCTTAAAACCGATATGGGCGGCCTTGATGCCCCTCTTTCTATTATTGAAGGCGCAGAGACGCCAATTTGGCTCGCCACCTTGGAAGATGATGGGCCAACAGGACTTTTCTTTCATCAAAAAGAACTCAAACAGTGGTAGCGCGTTCGCCGTCAATCAATGCTCTTTTACGGTCAAGTCCCCAACGATAACCACCAAGTGATCCATCGCCACGTAATATCCTGTGACACGGTATTAAAATACCAATATTATTACGGGCATTTGCCGATGCAACAGCGCGTACGGCTTTTGGTTCACCCATTCGGGTGGCTTGTTCTTTATAACTAAGCACTTCACCCGGCTTAACGCTCATCAAAAAGCGCCAAACGCGCATTTGAAAGGCTGTGCCATTTAAATGGAGTGGAATATCGGGACATACGGCCCCTTCACTAATATGTTTATTCAGTTCTTCCATCCAAATATTAAGCTGATCATCATTATTTGCGGATGTTTCAAATAAATGCGCATGGGGATATTCGGATTTAAGCTTGTCTTCTAGCTCATGAACACTTTCACCAAAATGTACCATACAAACGCCGCGATCTGTCGCCGCCATAATGATCATACCAAGACTGGTTTCGCGAATGGCATAGGATATCTCTTCGCCCTTTCCTCCTGCGCGATAAGCCGCAGGTGTCATGCCAATGCGTCCATCAATTTGTTCATATACACGGCTTGATGACCCGTACCCTGCTTCATATATGGCACCAGATATATCATCACCTTCTTTAAGCGCCGCTTTAAAGCTGTTTAAACGAAGCCCATTTTGATATTCTTTCGGTGATACGCCGTAAGCCTTTTTAAATTTACGTTGAATATGATGGGGGCTTAGGTTTGAAATATCAGCCAGTGTCTCAAGGGTAATTTTTTCTTCCGCTTGATCTTCAATATAAGTGGCAATCTTCGTAAGGCTATTAACATCGCGCGGGTTACATTTCTTACACGCACGAAGGCTCGCCTTCTCTGCCTCATCACAAGATTTAAAAAATCGCATATTTTCCGCTAACGCCGGGCGCGACGGACAAGAAGGCTTACAATAAACCCCCGTCGTAATCACCCCATAATAAAACACCCCGTCAAACGCTGCATCACGGTTTTTCACTGCTTCTAAATATTCTGTAGTCATCGTCTTTGCTCCGTATCAATTAATAATAGAAGCATTTTACCCAAACGCAAAAAACAATCGTTCCGAATGTTGTTGTTTAATGAAAACTAGCCGGAACCGTCACTCCCGCGAAGGCGGGAGTCCATCTGAACCCGACACATCATCTGGACTAAAAGACATGGATACCCGCCTACGCGATTATGACGAGTTATTTGGTGTAACTCACTTTTCCATCAACAATTGTCATCACCGTTTCACTGTCCATAATTTCGATCGGTTCAATTGTCATCCAGTCTTTGTTGAATATGCTGAAATCTGCTTTTTTACCTACTTCGATTGAACCACGGATGTCTTCTTGGAATGCGGCGTGTGCGGCCCAAATTGTCATCGTCTTTAAAGCCTGATCATGGCTAAGTTTTTCTTCAACGTGCCAGTCATCCGTATGAAAACCATTAAAATCAGTACGTTGGACGAGCGAGAAAAATTCTACTCGTGGGTCACCAACTTCAACGGGGGCATCTGTGCCTGCTGAAAAACGAATACCCTGATCAATTAGGCTTTTCCAAAGGTAAGCCGTTTTTAGACGCTCGGATCCAATTCGGTCAGGGGCAAAATATAGATCTCCTTTTACGGTTGAGGCTTCAACCACAGCGATGATATCCAGTTCTTTATATCGTTTTTGATCATCAGGATGGATGATTTGTGCGTGTTCAATACGCCAGCGCGGGTCTGGGTCTGCGCGTTCTGATACTGGAACTGCATTAAAGGCTTCTTCATATAAATCGAGTACAAAACGATTGGCAAAATCACCAATGGCATGGGTTTCGATTTGAACACCTTTTTTAAGGGCGTCAATATAAACTGGCAATGCTTTTTCACGGTCAATAAGCTGAAGCCCTTTGCCTTCTGCATCTTCATAAGGCTCTAATAGTGCTGCACCGCGTGAACCGAGTGCACCATCAGCGAAATATTTAATGCCTTTGATATCAATCATCCGATCGTCAGAAATTTCAATACCACTTTCTAGTAACTTTTCACCTTCTTCACCCTTATTCACGGCGTAATAAATGCTGGTTTTAAGATTTCCTTCTGTGTGAATTTCTTTTATCACATCAATATCATCGTATGTACCGCCCGCCTGTTGTACCTGCGTCCAACCCATGCGGGACATAAAATCAAAACCTGCTTGTAATGACCGCTTATCTTGCTCTCTTGATGGCTCTGGAATATGGCGGCGGATAAGGCCCATGGCGTTATCCACAAACATGCCTGTGAGTTCACCATTTTCATCTTTTAATATCTGGCCACCATCTGGGT
>JABIPV010000172.1 GCA_018699075.1 Kordiimonadaceae bacterium
AATTAATTTTAAAAATTTTAGGTAAACGACATGGCCCTTCTTAAGGAACGCATCCACTATAAACCATTTGAATATCCATGGGCATATGACGCTTGGCTCACACAGCAACGCGTACATTGGCTTCCGGAAGAAGTGCCGATGGCCGATGATATTAAAGACTGGAATAAAAAAATCACTGATGGGGAACGTAATTTGCTGATGCAAATTTTTCGTTTCTTTACCCAAGCTGATGTCGAAGTAAACAATTGTTATATGCAGAAATATGGCCGTGTTTTTAAACCGACCGAAGTTCAAATGATGTTGGCAGCGTTTTCAAATATGGAAACAATCCATGTCGCGGCTTACAGTCATCTTTTGGATACGCTCGGTATTCCTGAATTGGAATATGAGGCATTTCTAAAATATGATGAAATGAAAGCCAAATATGATTATATGCAAGAATGGGGCGTAGATACCAAAGAAGATATTGCCAAAACGCTTGCCGTTTTTGGTGCTTTTACTGAAGGGTTACAGCTTTTTGCTTCTTTCGCTATATTAATGAACTTCCCACGCTTCAATAAAATGAAGGGTATGGGGCAGATCGTCACATGGTCTGTGCGTGATGAAACATTGCACATGACATCAATTATTAAACTTTTTCACACGTTCGTTCATGAAAATCCTGAAGTTTGGACAGATGAATTGCAGAACGATCTTACCAATGCTTGTAAAACCATTGTCGAACATGAAGATGCCTTTATCGATCTTGCATTTGAGATGGGTGATATTGAAGGGTTAACAGCACAAGAAGTGAAAGATTATATTCGCTATATTGCAGATCGTCGCTTAACTCAACTGGCACTAAATCCTATTTATTTTGTAGGTAATAACCCACTTCCTTGGATGGACGAAATCCTTAATGGAATTGAACACACCAACTTCTTTGAAAACCGCTCGACAGAATATTCGCGTGCTTCTACAGAAGGAAAGTGGGAAGACGCTTTTGATTAAATGCGAGAGTTTAATCTTTCTTAAAATCAAGTGATAAACTATTAATGCAGTAACGCTGACCTGTTGGTGGTGGACCGTCCGGAAAGACGTGTCCTAAATGGGCGTCGCAATTGCTGCATTTAACTTCGTCTCTTATCATATTATGACCAGTGTCCCGGTTAACAGAAACTGATGTTTCATTTAAGGGGGCATAATAACTGGGCCATCCGCTCCCGCTATCATATTTGGTAATTGAGCTAAAAAGGGGCTGAGTGCAGCAGACACATGTATAAGTACCAATTTCTTTATGACTGTTATATTTTCCACTAAATGGTCGTTCAGTACCACCACAACGAGCGACCTGATATTCATCTTCATTTAGTGTTTCTTGCCATTCTTGGTCTGATTTTTTCATTTTACGTTTTTTCATTCGTTATAAAAGGTGTTTATTAGTAGCATAAATGAAACGCTGGAAAGTTTTTGCGAAAAGAGTGTCAGTCATTCCAATCTATAATTACTTTTCCAGATTGTCCAGATAGCATTGTTTCAAAAGCTTCCTGATAATCATCAATACCAAAATGATGTGTTAAAATAGGGCTTAAATCCAGGCCACCCTCGATCATGGCGATCATTTTATACCAAGTTTCAAACATTCTGCGGCCATAAATGCCACGAATTTCCAATCCTTTAAAAATGACATGGTTCCAATTGATGGTTGTTTCTTCTGGTAATATGCCGAGTAAAGCTATTTTGCCGCCATGATTCATAAGATCTAACATGTCACTAAAGGCTTTAGAATTACCGGACATTTCGAGCCCAACATCAAAACCTTCGGTCATGTTAAGTTCTTCCATTATATCTTTTGGTGATTTGCGGGTTACATTAATTGTTCGTGTTGCCCCCATTTGTTTTGCCATACTAAGTCTATAATCATTTACATCAGTGATTACGACGTTTCGGGCACCAACATGTTTTGCAATCGCAACGGCCATTATACCGATTGGTCCTGCACCGGTAATAAGAACATCTTCACCAACAAGGTCATATGTTAGTGCTGTGTGCGCGGCATTTCCTAGTGGGTCAAGTATTGCGCCTAGATCATCACTGATTGTGTCTGGAAGGGGACAAATGTTTGTGGCTGGAACGCTTAAATATTCAGCAAAAGCACCCGAACGGTTAACGCCTATTCCAATAGTATTTCGGCAAAGGTGTCTTTCGCCGGCCCGGCATTTGCGGCAATGTCCACATGTAATATGCCCTTCGGCAGAAACCCGCTGCCCAATATTAAGTCCAGTTACTTCAGAACCCAGTTCAACAATTTCACCCGCAAATTCATGACCCACTGTCATGGGAACAGGAATGGTTTGCTGTGCCCAACTGTCCCAATTATAAATATGAATATCTGTTCCACATATGGCTGTTTTGTTTATCTTTACCAGTACATCATTGTGACCTATTTTTGGTTTTTCAACATCTTCAAGCCAGATGCCAACCTCTGATTTTGCTTTAACAAGACTTTTCATAATATTCTCCTACTCAATAATATTGAGTTCTTTACCAATTTTGCTAAAGGCATCAATGGCTTTATCAAGTTGTTCTATTGTATGAGCGGCTGACATTTGCGTACGTATTCTGGCCTGACCTTTTGGGACAACAGGAAACGAAAAGGCCGTTACAAAAATGCCTTGATCCAATAGTTTTTCTGCCATTTGACCTGCCAGGCGAGCGTCACCTAGCATAACGGGAATAATTGCATGATCTGCCCCTGCAAGTGTAAAACCTAGTGCAGTCATTTTCTCACGGAAATATTGGCTATTTTTAATCAGAGTAGAAAGCAATTCTTTACGCTCATTGAGTAAATCAATCACTTTGCAGGATGTCGCGGCTATAACGGGCGCCAATGTATTGGAAAATAGGTAAGGGCGGGAGCGCTGTCTTAACCAGCTGACGATTTCTTTTGATGCAGCCGTATAGCCACCGGAAGCTCCGCCCATGGCTTTTCCTAGGGTACCAGTTATTATATCAACGCGGTCTTGAACGCCAAAAAATTCTGGTGTTCCTGCACCCGTATCACCTGTAAATCCAACAGCATGACTATCATCAACCATAACCATGGCGTCATACTTTTCAGCGAGATCGCATATGGCCGGCAAGTTTGCTAATATTCCATCCATAGAAAAAACACCATCTGTGGCGATTAATCTAAAGCGCGCATCCTGCGCTTCTTTTAAACAATCTTCTAACGCGTCCATATCATTATTTGCATATCTAAAACGTTTGGCTTTACAAAGCCTTACGCCATCAATAATGCTCGCGTGATTAAGAGCATCAGAAATTATTGCATCTTCAGGGCCCAGTAGAGTTTCAAATAAACCCGCATTGGCATCAAAACAACTGGGGTATAAAATGACATCTTCCATTTTTAAAAAATCTGAAAGTTTCGCTTCTAATTCCTTATGGATATCTTGAGTTCCGCAAATAAAACGTACTGAAGACATTCCGTAACCATATTTATCAAGGGCAGCTTTTGCTGTATCTACTAATGTTTGATCATTGGAAAGCCCCAGATAATTATTGGCGCAAAAATTGATAAAATCAGCATTATTAGTGCCTTTAACTTTTATTGATGATTGCTGTGGGCTGGTAATGATACGTTCGGACTTATAAAGACCTTCTGATCGTAAAGTTTCAAGCTGTTCGGTTAGAAAGTTTTGGTATCGGTTAGTCATTTGGTTTCTCCACTAAGCAAATTATAGAATATATCCGTAAATACAATATATAGAACAAAGTGTCCATTATATTATACAAAATCTAAATAAATATAATATAGCAGACTAAATATTATTGAGGCGTATGGACGATTAAAATAGCATGAGCCTGTGTAATTCCATTATTTTTAATATGATGATCAACGTCCGCGCCATAACGGGCAGTGTCACCCTTTATTAAAACATGCTTTTCTTCGGGTGTGGATATTACCACATTTCCTTCTAAAATGGTAAGGTGTTCACGTGTGCCTTTAACATGGGGGTCAGACGATAATACACCGCCTTTTTCTATGGTGATTTCGTACCATTCAACGTGGGATACTAGATCTAAAGGCCCTAAAATCCTTAGGGTACATTTCCCATCCGCGCTTTGTATCTCTGGAATTTCGTGTGATTTAACGGTCATTATATTTTGGCGTTTTTCAGGCTTTTCAGCTTTGTTGCCAAGCAGCTCGCCGATATCAATTTTTAGCGCTTGTGTTAAACTCCATAAGGTACCAACCGTAGGATTTGTTTTATTACGTTCAATTTGCGACAGCATCGATTTAGAAACGCCACTACTTAAAGCTAATTGGTCAAGTGTCAGACCTTTCGCTGCACGGAGGTGTTTAATTTTTTTACCAATATCAGGCGGATTATTTTGCGTCATTACATAGATACCCTTCTATTTGTTCAATATAATGCACAGAATTACCTTTTACAACATTAATTCATCGCTTCTATCAAGTAGACGTCGTTCAATTTCGGCCATAAATTCATCTTTTTCTAGGCCTTTGGGCATAGGAGGATGATATTCAATATTTATGGTTCCTGGCCATTTTATCCATGACTTTTTGGGCCAATGAACACCTGAATTATGAGAGACGACAATGATATCAATGTCTTCTTCTTGCTGATAATAAAAGACACCAGATTTAAGTGGGAGTCTTTGGCCAACAACACTTCTCGTTCCTTCTGAAAAAACGATCATCGGCAATTTATCTTCTGCAATGATTTTAGCAATTTTAGGTGTCTGTTTTTGCGCTTCGCCTGCACCACGATTAATGGAAATGACACCCATTTTTCTAAAAATAATGCTTAAAAAGGGTACTTTGAATAGTTCAGCTTTTGCGAGAGCTGTTAAGTTAGGTGATTGACGAAAAAGAAAATGAGCATCAAGATTGCTCATATGCTTTGAACAATAGATAATACCTTTATCACGTGAAATATTTTCGACTCCATGCTCTTCTAATTTAATATTCGCGATCTTGTCAAAAACAAAAATTACCGAATTGATATATTTTAAAAGAGCTTTTCTAAGAGGTTTAGGTGATTTTAGTAGGGAAAAAGGAGTGAAAATGAAAATAATACAGAAACCCACAGCAATATAGAAATAACAATTGCAAATAATTGAACGCATAATGATAGATAATGTAAGCTTCCTATTTTTCATGATTTTCTTTTTTATAAAGAGTGAGATAAAAGAAACGCGTGCTTAAAAGAACAAAGGATGTAAAGCTGGCAAAAATTATACATTCTATTAGTCCGATTGTTTTATGATCTAAAGTGAAAGTTAAAAAGTAAGCAAGAGGGATCATAATAATACTGTAAGAAATAATATAAAATACGGCAGGCATCCATATGTCTTGTGCGCCACGAAGTGCATTTCCAACAACTGTTTGGGCCGTATCTAAAAACAACATCCAAACAGATAAAGCGATTAAGGGAATGGTTGCGGCCACGAGCACGGCATCTTCGCTAAATAAATTAGCAATGGTTGAAGGGAAGAAATATAAGATGCCCATCAGTGGCAGGCAAATTAGGCCGTTAAAGGCCAAACCACAAATACCCGCCAGAGCCATATCATGATTATCACCACGGCCAAAAGCAATTCCCACGCGTACAGCGGTTGCACCAGCTACCCCGTAGCAAATCATAAAGGGAACACCAAAAATGGTGAACGCAATGGTTAAGGCTCCTAAACTTATGGTGCCTAGAAATCCGGCGAAAACATATAATGCAGCAAAACCGAAATGCTCAATTGTATTGGTAAATCCCGCTGCATATCCGATATGACGTTGTTTTTTCCATGTTATCCAGGACATATCAACTTTTTCAAGTAGACCATATTTTTCACGATCCAGTTTAAAAAGAATATAAAGGATCAATGAAACGGCCAGAAAAATTCTTACGATATTGGTCGCCCAAGCGGAGCCAATTACACCATGTGGCTCGAAGCCCAAATTTCCCCAAACAAACATCCAGTTGAGTAATACATTGAGAATATTGGCGACAAACATAACGATCATACCTGGTAATGGACGGTTAATACCTTCTAGGAAAAATGTTGAACTGAGCATTAAACCTGTCATTGGTATACCGATGGAAAGTACTCTTAGAACTTCGCCTCCACCACGGGCAATATCTTCGGTTTGCCCAAGAAAAAGAAGGATCTGTTCGCCAAAAAGACAAATGGTAAAACCGACAGAACCAAAGGCCAGACTATAGGGAATAGAGCGCCGCCAAATACGGCCACATTTTTTATAATCTTTAGCGCCAAAGGCGTTTGACGTTAAAACCATTGTTCCCATTAAAAGGCCAATGGTTGCAACGATGAGCGTTGATGCAATAGCGCTATTTGCTATTCCCTGATAACCAACCTCAACCGTTGAATAACGCGCGACCATTGCGGTATCGACAATGCCTAACGTCATGATACCAAGTCGCTGAAGAATAATAGGAATTGAGAGACTGACTAGTTCAGAAAACTGTCTTTTAATCCGCTCTTTATTCCATTTATCAAAATGTGTTTCGACGTTTGTCATGCAACCCTCTGATTGTTTAATTTAAAGGGGTACATGAAATAAAGAAATTAGCAAATATAATCTTGGTAAATTATCAAATTTGAGGTTCTTCAACGCCGATTTGCCGACAGGCAGCTGTGACTGTGTTTTGAAGTAAAACGGCAATGGTCATAGGGCCTACACCACCTGGTACAGGTGTAATCGCCGCGGCATTTTCTGCTGCAGCTGCAAATTCCACATCGCCAACGAGTTTTGTTTTGCCGTCTTCTTTTTCAATGCGGTTAATGCCCACATCTATGACCGTGGCTCCTTTTTTAATCCAACTGCCTTTTACAAGTTCAGGCACACCAACCGCGGCCACGATAATATCCGAACGCCCCACAACTTCATCTAGGTTTTTTGTGCGGCTATGGGCAATGGTCACTGTACAGCTTTCATTAAGTAGTAATTGCGCCATAGGTTTACCGACGATATTGGAGCGCCCGACGACGACGGCATCTAAACCACTTAAGCTCCCGAGCGTATCTTTAAGCATCATCATGCAGCCAAGGGGGGTACAAGGAACCATGCCTTTTCCGCCGGTCGCAAGCAGGCCAGAATTAATTACATGGAACCCGTCCACATCTTTTTCAGGGGTAATGGTTTCAATTACAG